>JALWGG010000238.1 GCA_027013765.1 Acidilobaceae archaeon | reverse complement strand
TCCACAAGGGGGTATTATGGGTCTGCTATGGCAGAGGAGGAGCTTCACTATGGGATTACAAGGAGGCCCGTCTACTACATGTGCCGCAACTGTGGCTACGTGACTAGTAAGGACGAGATGGATGCGCTGCCAAACATAATGTGCCCGCGCTGCGGGTTCAGGGTGTTCGTGAAGGTCAGGGTGCCACCCGCCTATAGGCCTCCTAGGCGCGTCTATGCCGTCTAGAAGCCTCTAGGGCCAGAAGGACCTCCTGGATGGTCTTCGCGACCAGCACCCCCGTGATCCCTCCACAGTCATATGGTGGTGTCACCTCGACTAGGTCCATCCCCACAACCCTATCATCAATAGCCTCGACGAGTATCTTGAGGACCTCGCGGGGGCGCAATCCCGGGGGCTCCGGCGTCCCGACCCCGGGGGCGTGGGCGGGGTCATAGACGTCCATGTCTATGCTAATGTAGATGTGCCTGCACCCGCTTAGCACTAGTCTAGCCTTTGTCCCAGCGTTTATTGGCCCCATCCTCTCCACGTCCCAGGAGTATAGCACCTCCACCTCGCCCCTGGACTCTGCTATCCCGGCCTCCTCCTCGCTGAACGCCCTAACCCCCACATAGACAATCTTATCCGGGTGGACCTGCTCTAGGACCCTCCTGAAGACTGTTGCATGACTCACCTCCTCACCCATATAATCGTTCCTCAGGTCTAGGTGGGCGTCTAGTACAAGGACGCATGGACTGTATCCAGCCGCCATTAGCCCCCTGAGCACTCCTAGGGTGATGGTGTGCTCGCCTCCCAGGACCACGGGAACCCTATCCTCCCCCGCCACCTCGCCTATAACCCTCTCAATACGGTCCACAGCCTCCCTAGCATCTCCGTGGGGGAGTGCGATGTCGCCCTCATCATACATAGCGAGGTCCTCTATCACGGGGCCCCTTACATAGTAGCCGTTCGACTCTATGTTCTCCGAGGCCTCCCTGATATACCTGGGAGCCCACCTCTGCCCCTTCCTATAACTGGAGGTAGCATCGAGGGGGGCCCCTATAATCGAATACACAGCCCGGTCGCGCCTCCCCTCTATGCCGGCGAAGAGGGGGCCCCTAACCCTGTATAGGTCTATGACTCCCGGCATCCCCGGCCACCCTGGTACCATGTATCCCCCCGGGATACTATTATTTAGGGGGCTCCACGCATCATACACCGGTGCCGCTGGGTTGAGCGAGGAGGATAGGTATAACAAGATCATGGAGCTGGCTAAGAGGAGGGGCTTCTTCTGGCCCTCCTATGAGATCTATGGCGGCGTAGCCGGCTTCTATGACTTGGGCCCGTATGGCGTGTTGCTTAAGAGGAGGATTGTCGAGAAGTGGAGGAGGTTCTTCGTCCACGACCATAGCGAGTATGTGGTTGAGATCGAGTCCCCAATAGTTGGCCCCTCAAGGGTCTATGAGGCTAGCGGGCATGTAGAGAGCTTCACAGACCCCATAGTGGCTTGCACAAGCTGTGGGAGGAGGTTTAGGGCCGACCACCTGATCGAGGAACGGCTCGGGATCAGCGTAGAGGGCATGCCCCCATCAGAGATGACCAGGATCATAAGGGAGAAGGGGATCAGGTGCCCCGTATGCGGCGGGGAGCTTGGAGAGGTCAAGCTATTCAACCTACTATTCAAGACGCAGATAGGACCCTATGAGGGGAGCATAGGCTACCTCCGCCCAGAGCTCGCCCAGGGCATGTTCGTCGCCTTCAAGAGGGTCTATGAGGCGATGAGGAACAGGATCCCCATAGGCATAGCCCAGATTGGGAGGGTTGGGAGGAACGAGATAAGCCCTAGGCAGGCAATGATGCGGCTCAGGGAGTTCACGATAATGGAGATGGAGTACTTCATAGACCCCGAGGACCCTGAGGGCTCATGCCCGTTCATGGACAGGGTTGAGGGGGCTAGGATGAGGATCAGAACGTATGAGGCAAAGAAGAGGGGCGAGGAGCCGGAGTGGTATAGGGTTGAGGAGGCCGTAAGGGAGGGGGTGATAATACACCCATGCCTAGGCTACTGGATGGCGGTGGCTCAGAGGTTCGTCGAGAGCCTGGGGGTCCCCGGGGATAGGATGTTCTTCGACGAGAAGGGGCCGGAGGAGAGGGCCCACTACTCAAGCCAGACGTTCGACCAGATGGTCAAGGTTTCAAGGTGGGGCTGGGTAGAGGTCTCGGGGCACAGCTACAGGGGGGACTTCGACCTCTCAAGGCACATGAAGTATAGCGGCGTCGACCTAACAGTATTCAAACCCTACCCAGAACCCATCAAGGTCGTCAGGAAGAGGGTTACAGTAAACAAGGCATACATAGGGAAAAGATTCAAATCAAGGGCACCAGAAATCCTCAAGGCAATACAACAACTAGACCCCGAGGAGGCGGAGAAGAGTATAAGGGAGAAGGGCCACATAACAGTCCTAGGAGAAGAGATACCAGGAGACCAGGTAGCCATAACAGAAT
>JALWGG010000237.1:1363-2521 GCA_027013765.1 Acidilobaceae archaeon | reverse complement strand
GTATATGCATAGTCGCTCGTCCCTTATCTCCTGTAGTAGGTTCTCCAGGTCATTATTACTTCTACCTATCCCCTTAATGGCGCCGCCCACTATTATTGCTGGCATTCTGCCGCATATCATGCATGTAGGCTTCCAGTCGGTCTTGCCTATCCTCTTATAGATTGTGTATAGCTGCCTGGTGTGTTCTAGTGCGTGTCTCCCGCTTCTCCGCGTGAGCTTGATCCTGGACCTAGCCTCCCTCTTTGGTATCTCGACTAGCATGAGGTATGGGTATAGGCCTATCAGCTTCTCATCCCACCTACCGCCTACACCCCTCCTCAGGGAGCTTAGGATGGCGTTTGCCTCCCTAGACTCTATATCCTTCTGCTTCTTCAGCTCGTCCAGGATCTCGTCCTGCAGGAATATATTGTAATCGGAGTATTCCCGGGTCTGGGTTAGTATGTTCAGGCTTACATCAACCAGCCTGAGTGGGAGTGGTGGCTCCACTTCCAGGTTCAGCTTGCCAGCTTGCAGCTCCTCCGCGATCCCCTTGAGGTAGTTCCAGGCGTGTTTATCCACGTTCTCCGGGGTCCCATCTTGCATGGGTATGTGATTGTAGTATATTTCTAGGTAGTATCTTATACCTTCTAGGATACTCTCCCAGGCCCTCCTGTAAGCCTCCTTGACGCGGCTCTCCACATCTTCGATGCCTGGGGGTATTATGAGGTGTATCCTGGTGGGCATTATCGGGTCCACGGGCCACCTCTTCGGCATTATACTGAGTGAGCTGCATAGAGTCTCAAGCCACTTATCCCCACTTTTCCCGCACGCGGACTCTATATCGCTGACCCCAGCCTTGCTCGCGAGCCATGAGAGGTAGAATGGGTTGAGCCTTGTCGTGGGGGACACCATGACTCCGGGGCCGAGCTGCTCTACCAGGGGTTCAACGCTCCTCCATGCAAGCATGCTTGCCATCCAGCTTGCGGCCCAGAGGTCCCTCAGCCTCCTCGTCTCACTAATCCATGCCTGCACGCCTGCCAGGTCGACGACGACCACCCTGCCAGCGGGCTCCCCCCTCGGGGTTATCATGCCACATGCGGCGACGGTGGCGTAGAGGTGGTCGAATATTGTGTGGTGGGGGGTCCTGGTGTCTGCCAGTGGGGGTATAAACCCCATTAC
>JALWGG010000237.1:0-1353 GCA_027013765.1 Acidilobaceae archaeon | reverse complement strand
CTCCACCAGGCCTCTTCCAGGACTAGTAGTGATGAGTGTAGCAGCGCGGCCCCAGGCTCAAGGCCCCCATCCTTGATGAGCTTCTCTGCCAGCCCTACAATAGACCTTACAGCAACATCAATATACTCGACTATCCTGGATAGTTGAAGCTTGCCCAGCCCCTGCTCCAACCGCTTCCTAGGGTTGAATGGGTTAGTGTATCTTGTATCACGCGTGGAATACCTGTTGGGGTCCCTGTCATGGATAGCGTCTAGGGCCACCTCTACATTATATGTCATAACCCTGTCGATATAGGATGCAAGATGGTCGCACGGACCAGCATAACCACTAGTCAATACTTTTCTAGCATCGGATAATACAGATGCAGCCTCCACTAGCCCCTGCCTCTCGGCATAGGCCTTAACGGCCTCCAGGAGTAACAGGCCGTGGAGCTCATGACTCTTATACTTATCCTTATCAGTATCAGGGAGCTTGATCATGCCCTGTATTCCGAGCCTCTCCTCAACACTATCCCTCAGTAGATCCAGTGTAGACCCGCTACGCCAGTACCCTATATCAGGCTCCAGCCTTCTAGTAACTACCCAAGCCTTCCAAGGCGGGTCATGGAACACGGCTGCAAGAGCCCTAACATGGAAATCCCTCAAGCTACTCATACCCCACCCACCTGAACCCCTCAAGCCTAAACAACCCATAGCCCTTGGTGGTCCTCGCACCAATACCGCCGGTGGAGAGGGCAGCCATTACCAGGACCCCGATACCCTCCCCAACACTCGACACTCCACCACCATCAACCAGCTTAACCGCCTCATCCAGGTACCTCCTCAACTTGTCCTCATCCAAGCGGTCATAGGCCACGACAAACCTCCACCTACTACCAGGAGCAATAACAACATGCTGGATAGGAGTAGGCTCCGCCTCATACTCAAACCTAACCACCTCCCCACCCTTATAGTAATGAGGCGTTATCACATGAGGCACAACAAGCAATCCATCACTATTAGGGCTAACAGGGTATATGTCACTAAACAACAGCAACCCCCGGCCACAATACTTACACTTATCAGGAGTAAACCCGAACAACCCACTCACAATATCCCCCTTCTCGCAAGTACTCCTAATACAATCATGAACATAACCCTTGCTACACCTGCAAGACTGCCCATACTTCTCGACAAGCAACGACTCAATATACCCGGCGACAGCACCCTTCAAAGAAGACCCCCTAAACACTGGAACATCCAGCAACAAGTCCCAGTCGAGGCCAATCTCAAACACAACCTTCAACAAGCCACCAGAAACCCCAGCCAAAGCCCTAGACTCCAAGACAACATCAAACACAGCAGCACCATAACC
>JALWGG010000236.1 GCA_027013765.1 Acidilobaceae archaeon | reverse complement strand
TCTACATACTATTGCTATAGAGTTGTCCATGCAGAATGAGACGTGGAGCACGCCCGGGGTCCTGGAGTATATAGAATAGGCGGTATCCTTCGAGGATGAGAATGAGACTAGGTGTAGCAGACCTGTCCCGAGCAACGCGTCCACGATAGACCCTCCATGACCGGTAACCAGCCCTATACTATCCCCCAGGCCAGCCTCCTCCACGGCAGCAACAGCTATGGAGGCGGGCAGCAGAGCCGCCTGGGGAGGCTTAACTATCGCCGGGAGCCCGTGTATGTAGGAGTGGATCAACCCGTGTATAGCGGTGAAGAAGGGTGCTGTTGAGGCAGGCAACACCAGCGACAGCGCCCTGGGTGCCCTCCACCTTAATACACCCTCACCCCTCCACCCGGACGCGGCGTCGCGTGAATAGATCTCATAGTATACAGCGGCCTCTTCAAGCTGGGTTACTGCATCCTCCACTTCCGCCTCGGACTCCTTAATGGTCTTCCCAGTCGTTACAGAAATTATCCTAGATATGCTAGGCTCTTCATGCTCTATAACCTCTGCAACAGCCTTTAACGCCTCTATCCTATCACTAATCTCCATATCATATATGCTAGCCTTCTCGACTAGTTTCCTAGCGGTATTTCCAACGGTCTCCGGAGTGGTATGCGGGATGTAATATAGCCTCCCCCCCGTGTATGGGTCTCTCGCTGATATGGACGGTTCTAGAGTCTCCCAGCCCCCAGTATATACCCTTGCAAGAGGCTCACCATCCCAGTAGTCTATGATCCTCCATATCCACCTACTCTTGTCAATATCTAACCTATCCACCAATCTAGTATATACCCCATAATTTATACATATTCTAGCTTCCCAACGGTTTTAACTGTTACATGGACAGCGATAGCGTATAACGCATCGCTCAACCTATTAACGATCCTCAGTATAAGTTCCTTGTCACCCATGCCAGAAGCCTCCTCGCTCCTAAACGCACGTATGATAGCCCTCTCACTCCTCCTAACAACACTCCTGGCAACATGTAGTGCTGCAGATAGCTGCGAGCCTGAGGGGAGTATAAACCATTTAATCTCTATACCCTCCATATACCTATCACTAATCTCCTCAAGCCTCTTGACATCATCTTCGCTCAGCAGGCCAGTCTTGCCAGAGAAAGTGTATCCAACCTTGAATAGGAGCCTCTGCATATACTCTAGATCAGCATCAATACCGTCAAACCCCTCAGCCCTGGCAAGGGCCCTGGCAAGCCCGATAAAGCTGTTAGCCTCATCTATGCTCCCTAGAGCCTCTATTAACACGTGGTCCTTGCCTATACGCTTCTTTAGCAATACACAGTATGTCTCTCCCGAGTCCCCGGTGCGGGTGTAAAGCCTAACCACACTGGCCACCTGTTAACAGTTCATGGTGGTACCAGGTACTTAAAACTAAATATTAAAATCGTGGATGGACTCTACTAAAAGCTTGTTTTACACTTTAAATATCGACACAGTTATTTTGCAGAACAACCGATATACAGTGAATCAGGTGTAGTAGGTTTTGAGGGGTATATCAATAGATGACATACTAAAGATTGCCAGGATCACAGGAATAGCTGTCTCCCCAAGAGGGGATATCGCGTATTCTATAACAAGGATGGACCCGAAGGAGGACAAGTATAGGGCGGAACTAGTAATTGAATACATGGATGGATGGAAGGCATACCTCTCATGGGAATCAATATCAAACACGAGCTGGAGCCCAAGCGGGACGGCAATAGCGTTCACAAGCAGGAGAGGGTTGAAGGAGAGCGATAAAGGCACATACATCTATATATGGAGCGGCAGGGGGGAGCCTAGGCGGGTAGCATACCTTAGACACGGCGTATACCAGCTTGGATGGGTGGATGAAAGTAGCATTATAGCTCTATCAAGGAAGCCTGTAGAGGGTCTATATGACGATGAAGGAGATTACATAGCAACGGATAGAATACCAATATGGGTTGATGGAGAGGGGCTCACAGCAGGCACCAAGAGGATCCTATACATAATCGACGTGGACTCTGGGAAGACAGAGATACTGGCAGAGGACAAGGAAGACATCTACGGATTCACAATATATGAGAGGGACATCTACTACTTCACCCCCATAGACTGGAGGAAGCCACACATAAACAAGCTGGTAAAGCAAGGAGTCAATAGGAAGAAGACGGTAATACTGGAAGGCTATAATATAAGCCAAGTAAGGGCAGGGCCTAAGGGTGTATACGCGCTGATGCACAAGAACGAGATAGGGATCGCGAGCCACTACAAGTTATACGCGTTGGGGGATGAAGAAACATGTATATCCTGTGGCCTAGATAGAAACATAGACTCAATAGCAGGCTTCCGCGGCGAAAACCCAGTCATAATATACAAGGATAGGGGCTCAAGAATCCTGGCAGAGGCTGGCAGTGAAGGACTGCAAGTGATAGATGGTGACAACTCATACATTCATGAAGCCGATGCGGGGGGCGGGGTCGTTGCTTAAGTGAAATCAGATCACACGACACCACCCGAA
>JALWGG010000235.1 GCA_027013765.1 Acidilobaceae archaeon | reverse complement strand
GGGTTGTTGTCTTGTTGTTTTGATTGTGTGTAGTGTGTAGATTGCTGCTATTGTTATGCTTGTTATGATTAGTAGTGATGCTATTGCGTTTAGCGCGTTTTGGCTTGAGTATTCTGTTAGTCCTGGCCGTCTGGCCCTGTTCCATATTAGTATTGGTAGTGTCTGGAATCCGGGGCCTGCTGTGAATAGTGTTTTTATGAAGTCTGTGAAGCTTAGCATGAATGTTATTGCTAGGGCTGCTAGTATTCCTGGTATTGTTATTGGTAGTGTTATTTTTATGAATGTTGTTAGGGGGCCTGCTCCTAGTGTTCTGGCTGCCTGTGTGAGTCTTGCACCCTTGCCCCCCTGTGGTAGTAGTGTTATGTATGCGTATGCCACGTTGAATGCTGTGTGGCCTATGAATACGCTTACCGCTCCTAGGGGGAAGCTTATTGCTATGAATAGGAGCATTAGGGCGACGGCCTCCGCTATCTCCGGGATTATGATGGGGGGGTATACTAGAGCGTCGACGGCCCTGGGCCTCCGGGCCATGATTATTGTGGGTGGGATGGCTAGTGCCGTGGATACAAGGGAGCTTGCCAGGGCTACCGTGAGGCTGTTGACCAGCGCCTGGGCTATGCGGGGGTCTCCCAGGACTAGCTTGTACCATCTAAGGGTGAAGCCCTTCCACGCCCCCACGTAGCTGCTGTCGTTGAAGCTGTATAGTATCATAATCATTATTGGTATGTATACTAGCACCGCCAGCGTGTAGGTGTATGCCTTGAGTATGCTACTACCCTTCAACCCGGGCCACCGGGAACCTCCTTGCAGATGCTACCGCGACTGCTAGCAGGCCTAGGGTTATTAGTAGTGTTAGAGCCGACCCTGTACCCCACTTGTCGCCGGATAGGAAGAGGTGGTAGATGAGTGTCCCCACGGTGAAGCCGCTCGTGCCCCCTAGGAGGCTTGGGATCACGTATTCAGTCATGCTCATGAGGAAGACTAGTATGGAGCCAGCCGCTATCCCCGGGGCTGCCAGGGGGAGTATGACCCTGTATACTATGGCCCATCCACCCGCCCCAAGGGTCCTGGCGGCGTGTAGCAGGTTCCTCGGTATCCCCGACATGGCGGCGTATATGGGGAGGAACATGTATGGCAGGTAGTCATAGACCATCGCTATCATCATTGCAAGGTACCCCTCCCTAAGGCCTAGGAGGTAGAATAGGCTCCTCATAGCCAGGGCCCTGAGGAGGAAGTCTATCCAGAAGGGGGTTACCAGGGCCACGAGTAGGAGGACCTTCTCCCTACCACTACTATGGAATCCCAGGTAGTAGGCGGCTGGCAGGGAGAGGAGTAGTGTTGCAACCGTGGTCTCCCCCGCTATTATGAGGCTGTAGGCTACAACCCTGAAGTAGGCCGGGTCCCTGAAGACCTCCACATAATTCCCTATACCATAGCCCCCGTCAACCTCCACGCTGTAGTAGGCCAGCACCACTAGGGGGGCGTAGAAGAATGCTAGTAGGAATAGTATGAATGGTAGGGCTAGTAGGATGCCCGCCCTCATTCCCGGAGCACCCTTGCATCCATTCTCCTCCACCCTATCCTTACCCTCTCACCAGGCCTGACCCCGCCCCGGTCCCTGGACTTGAGGACCCTGATCACCGACCCGTTTACTCGCACATCTATCCTCAGGAGCGGGCCCTGGAATACTATATCCTCGACCACCCCCTCCAGCAGCACATCCACGCCGTCCCCCGGGTTTAGTAGGACCTTCTCCGGCCTGACGGCGACTAGGCCCCCGGGGACCCCTATCTTCTCGCCCTCAATAACGTTGGAGTCTCCATAGAATGTTGCTACAAACGTGTTGACGGGGTTCTCATAGACCTCCTCCGGCCTACCCTCCTGTATAACCCTGCCCTCATTCATGATCACGATCTTATCGCTTATACTCATGGCCTCGTTCTGGTCATGGGTGACGTAGACGGTGGTCACCCCCATCCTCCTATGGAGCCTCCTCAGCTCCCCCAGGAGCCTCTGCTTTATCTTATAGTCTAGGTGGGAGAAGGGCTCGTCCAGGAGCAGTATACGGGGCTCCACGACGAGAGCCCTCGCCAGGGCAACCCTCTGCTGCTGCCCTCCGCTCAGCTGGCTTGGCTTCCTGCCGGAGTACTCGCTGGGGTCCAGGTTCACCATCTCCAGGACCTCCCTTACCCTCCGCCTAACCTCATCCTCCGGGAGCCTCCTGACTCTCAGCCCGAAGGCTATGTTCTCATATACAGTCATGTGGGGGAATAGTGCTAGGTCCTGGAAGACCATCCCTATCCCCCTCTTATCGGGGGGTAGCCTTGTAACGTCTACCCCGTCGAATAGGACCCTACCCTCGTCGGGCTCCTCCAGGCCCGCTATGATCCTCAGCGTCGTCGTCTTCCCGCACCCGCTAGGGCCTAGTAGGGTTGTTATCCCTCCCCTGGGTATCGTCAGGTTCATCCCCTTCAGTGCCTGAGTCCTCCCGTAGCTCTTCGACACCCCCTCCAGCCTTACCTCGACTCCCCCCAACTC
>JALWGG010000234.1 GCA_027013765.1 Acidilobaceae archaeon | reverse complement strand
GGCCAGGGACGCGGAGGAGCTTGAGCAGCTCTTGGAGTATAAGGAGTATTCTAGGCTCCCTGCTAGCCGCGTCCACCTGGTGCAGGAGTATATTAGGAAGCCGGGGAGGGATGTCAGGGTGTTCACGCTGGGAGGGGAGGTCCTCACAGCGATCTATAGGGTCTCGGACCACTGGATCACCAACACAAGCCGGGGGGCTAGGGCGGTCCCTGCAGAGGTCGACGGGGAGCTTGAGGAGCTCGCGTTAAGGGTCTCCGAGGTCCTGGGCGGGGGCTTCCTCGGCATTGATATCCTGGAGGACCCCGTGGCCGGGTTCATTGTTAACGAGGTTAACGCGGTGCCAGAGTTCAGGAACACTGTCAGGGTGACTGGTAGGAGGATCCAGGTGGATGTTGCAAGGCACCTGGTTGATACTGCTAGGAGGTAGGTGGGTATGGTTAATTAGGATCCGGGCCTCCCTTTGAATTATTCATAGACCTGCACCAGCTTATAGACTCCAGAGCCTCTACTTCATATCTGGAGGATCGGGTTGATTGGTATACATAGCCATGGGAAGGTTGTTGGAGCCAGGAGGGCGCTATCCGTTATAAGGGATGGCTCTGTTGTAGCCGTTTCAGGCTTCAACATGTCCACGACGCCCGAGCACTTGATCGAGGAGCTGTACAAGCTCTACAGGGAGACGGGGCACCCTAGGGGGCTCTTCCTGATCAGCGACACGCTCCCCGGGGCCCCGGGGAGGGGGCTCGACAGGGTCTTCGAGGAGCTCTACAGGGAGGGTGATACGGACTTCATAAAGGCAGTCCTCATGCCATACCTAGGCTGGTCCGAGTGGCTCCAGAAGATGGTTATCGAGGACCTTATAGAGGCATACACGTGGTCTATAGGGGTCATGTCATACTGGTTCAGGGAGGTCGGCAGTGGGAGGCCCGGCGTCCTGACAAGGGTAGGGCTCAACACCTTCTTCGACCCCCGGATGGATGGGGGCTTTCTGAACGAGAAGGCTAGGCGGGCCCAGAGGGCCAGGGTCCAGGTATTCGCTATAGACGGCAGGGAGTACCTCCTCTACACCGCCCCCCAGCCGGATGTAGCCTTGATAAGGGGCTCTACAGCCGACGAGCTAGGCAACCTGACGATGGAGGATGAGGCGATCTACGGCACAGTACTCAACATAGCCCAGGCGGCTAAGGCATACCCCAAGAAGGGTAGGGTCATAGCCCAGGTCCTCAGGATAGCCAGGTTCGGGAGCCTGAATCCTAAGGAGGTAGCCGTGCCCGGCCCGCTCATAGACTATGTAGTAGTCTCGCCCCCCGACAAGCACTGGCAGACCGCGACGGTGAGTTATGACCCCAGGATATCGGGGAAGATTATACCCCCTATAAGCGAGGACCTCACCGGCAGGCTCCCCCTGAATATTAGGAAGGTGATCGCCAGGAGGGTCCTCCTAGAGCTCATGAAGCTGGTTGTCGAGGAGGGGAGGCAAGTCATAGTAAACCTAGGGGTTGGTATACCGAGCCACGTGATGCAGGTTGCGGTTGAGGAGAGGGTCGACGAGTATATAGCCACAACCATCGAGTCAGGCCCCTGGGGGGGTGTCCCACTAACAGGGCCAGACTTCGGAGCCGCCCTCGGGCCATACGCGATCATACAAATGCCAGACCAGTTCGCCATATATGAGGGCGGGGTTATAGACGCGGCCAGCCTCGGATTCCTACAGGTGGACAGGGAGGGTAATGTGAATCCAAGCATGCTCCCCGGGAGGCTCCCGGGGCCCGGGGGCTTCCCTGTGATCGTCACCGGGTCCCCTAGGATCTTCTATGCAGGAGCGTTCACCGCTGGTAGGAGGGATATACGCGTGGCTGGGGGCAGGATCGAGATCGTGGAAGACGGTAGCATACTGAAGTTCGTCGACAAGGTATACAAGGTCTTCTGCCCCTGCAAGAGGATGGTTGAGGCCGGCAGGACCGTGCTATTCATAACGGAGAGGGCAGTCTTCAGGATGACCAGGGACGGGTTGAGGCTGGAGGAGGTAGCCCCGGGCGTGGATATAGAGAGGGATATACTATCCAAGATGGAGTTCACCCCCCTGATAGAGGGGGAGCCGGAGGTTATGGATAAGAGCATATTCAGCCCGGAGCCGATGAGGATCAGGGAGTGGGTGAGGTCAGAGCTGAGGAGGTAGGGTATGGACCTCCATAGGAGGCTTGCAGAGATAACGGGATCCACCCAATGCCTAGAATATGACGCCTGCCCCCACAACGGGATAATAGCCAATATAGACGGCTACCCGGCCAGCGAGAGCAAGCTCCCCTGGATGACCTGGAGGGACTGGGGATGGAAGGCCGTCATAGCAGCTGCCAGCGACATCGCAGCCAGCGGGGGCGTGCCGAGGCTAATACTATACAGTATAGGAGTCCCCGGCGAGGGGGAAGCCATCGAGGTAGCCATGGGGGTTGCAGAGGCCGCCAGGTGGCTCCAGGCCAGTGTAGGCAAGTCCGACACGAATAGGGCTGGCAGTGATGCATGGATAGATGTTGCAGTAATCGGTGTTGGGG
>JALWGG010000233.1 GCA_027013765.1 Acidilobaceae archaeon | reverse complement strand
CCTCTCAAGCCACCTGGTGTGGCTGTTGCCCTTCTCGGGCTTAACCCTTATAATGCCCCTCTTTATCAGGGCCTCTACATCCCTCCTTGTAACGGCCTGGATGAGGTCCTCAGAGTGCTCCGGGTCTGGGGATATCCAGATCCTGGACTCCCCCACTCCGAGGACCTCCGCGGCAAGCCTCCTCTGAAGCCTGTAGTCCATCTCCACCACCTAGTTGGCCACCTTGAGGCCCAGCTCCCTGGCCCTCCTCCTTATCTCCAGCCTCTTCCTAAGCCCTACACTTGAGGCTATATAGACTATATGCTCTCCTGGCTTGAGGTCCTCAAGCTCCCTGGCGTTATTGACTATCACGGGCTTCAGGCCTGAGGGGTGTAGCCCCCTTATATCCCCCGGCGTCCCGTAGCCCGACTTTACTATGGGCGGGTACCCCTTGACCTGTAGCCTCATCTTGTTATCGTTACCCTTAGGCTTCCTCCAGTACTCCCTCCTCTCGAACTTCCAGAACCTCCATGAGAGGTATCTGAGGAACCTGGGCTTCCGTTTCCCAGCGATCCTCCTCTGCAGGGATCTCCTAGCCTTTAGGGCCTCGGGCTTCTCCACTACTCTGCCACCCCCTTCTCATAAATGTATATCCCGTCCATGAACTTCCTTCTATCCTTATCCTTTATCTTTGTCGCCATCTCGATGTTGGCCGCGGTCTGGCCCACGGCCTCGATATCGATCCCCTCCACTATTACGTCTTGGCCCTTGACCGTTACACTAACCCCGGGGAGGATCTTGGCTATCCTGCTAGCCTTCTCCCCGAGGAAGTTCGATATTATGAACCTGTCCCCGTCAACCTTTATATTTATGGGGAAGTGGCTATATATGACCTTAAGCTTGTACCTGTACCCCTTGGTCACGCCCACAATCATGTTCTCTATGTGGGACGCTATAGTCCCCACAAGCGCCCTCTTACGGGAGTTGGCGAAGTAGCCCTCGACAACTACCTCGCCATCCTCCTCCCTAATCAGGATCCCCCGGGCATGGCTGAAGTCCCGCTCCAGCGAGCCCTGGGGACCCTCAACCCTAACCCTCATACCGTCTATAGACACCGTCACGCCCTCAGGTATCTTGACCCTCCTCTCTACATGGACATCCTTTGCCATTCCATTCCAGCCCCTACCTACACCCCGGATCGAGGCATGTAGGGTGCAAGAGGTTTATATATTACTAGACAACCCACAGGCCTCGACCCCAGCCGCTGGGGGGTCACGTTGTCTGCCTCAGGATCAACTCCTCCACCACCTCCCTGAACCCCTGCCCCCCGGGCTTTGAAGCCACATAGCTGGCTACCCGCTTGACCCTATCGTCGGCATCGCTGGGGGCGGCTGAGTATCCCGCGGTGACTAACATCGGGATGTCATTCTCCCCGTCCCCCACGGCGAGGACCTCTCTCGGGTCTAGGCCTAGTAGCTGTACCGCCTTTAACAGGCCAGCTCCCTTCCCGCCCCCCGCTGGTTGTATGTGGAGTGCGTATCCGCTTAGGAATGCCTCATACCCCATCTCCCTGGCTATCCTTGCACCCTCAACTAGGAGGTCCTCCCTGCCCTGGGGCGCGTTGAAGGATAGGTCGTGGAATCTGAATGTGTTCTGCCAGCTCTCCCTCAAGCCTATGGATGTCAGCTTGCTTATGAGGTCCTCGCCCGGCCTGCCCCTGCACACGTGTATGAGCCTCTGCCTATAGAGTATTAGGCACCCGTTCTCCCCTATAACCGGGCCCCTGGCACCTATGTACCTGGCTACACCCACGGTGACTGGGAGGCTGTTGCCGGAGGATAGCGATACCCTAATCCCCCTATCCTCCAGCATCCTCACAGCTTCTATAGCCTCTATGGATAATAGCAGGTCTCCCCTCCACCTAGTCAGGGTCCCATCTATGTCAACCACAACCAGCCTTATCATACAGTTCCTTCCTCCACTGCAAGCCTGGGATCGGTGTAGGGCCTTATATAAGGGGGCTGGATCCTCTATATTATATAATGTAGATAGTATGCTAGACGCTCTCCCCGAGGTGGACTGGTATGGTTAGGACCCTTGATGAGAGTAGGGTTGGTGATGTAATGACTAGGAACCCCATAGCAGTTACCCCTAGAACCAGCGTCTTAGAGGCTGCTAGGCTAATGAGAGAGCTGGGCGTGAGTGCACTGCCAGTTGTGGATGAGGAGAGGCTTGTTGGAATAATAACTGAGAGGGACCTGGTGTGGAAGGTTATAGCAGAGGAGAGGCCTACATCTATACCTGTATCCGATATTATGACGCGCAACCTAGTCGTCATTAGGGAGGCTGAGACCCTTTCGCAGGCCCTATACCTTATGAGCAGGTTTAACATAAGGCACCTGCCAGTTGTTGATGAGCAGGGGAGGCTAATAGGCATACTCAGCCTGAGGGATATCGAGTATGCACTGATCTAAAGCAGGACTACAGGCCTGTATACAGCGTGTGCCAGCCGCCCTATAATGCTAGTGGACTCTTTCCTCCATGATCCTGGCCTGCAACTCCTCCTCAAGGTCCTTGACTAGCTTATCGAGCCTATACACTACTAGCCCATAGGGCTTGAATATGCTATACCTGTCCGGGTCCGCGGTTATGAGGGGCAGACCGTGTCTGAGGGCTGTAGCCACTACTATGATATCGGTGTCATTGTGTATAACACCCTTGTGCATCAAGTCTGCATTTATGCTGGCGGCCATCGCTATAACCTCCCTGTCGGGGTAGAGTATGTGGTATATCTTCTCCATTACACCTGAAAGCGTCTTAGGGTCCCCGAGACCGTAGTATGACATTGCGGATAATAGCTCATATATGCTTAAAGCAGACACGTAGACCTCTACCTGGCTCAACACCAGCTTCAAGACGTTATCTCTGCCCTTGGCATGTAGCCATGCAAGCGCCTTGGAATCCATCAGCGCCGAGCTGGGCTTCGTCAATCACGACCGCCCCGTGCCCTTCCTCTTACTTGAGTCTATTAGGGATATTAGGTCCTCAGCTATGTCATCCGGTATCTGGAGGGAGCTTAACGCTCTATCAACCTCGGCGTTCTTCCACGCCTCGATCAGTAGTTGTATGACCTCGTCATATGACTTGGCCTTAAGCTTCTCCCTAAGTATCCTGAGCTTGTTCCACGTCTCCTCATCTACCGCGATGGTCTTCAATCCTTGCATCACCCCTCAAGCATGGATAAGTTCAAGAGGTCCCTTGGCACCCCGTTAGATTTAACTATGCGGGAATATATTTTAGCACTACGCCTGGGGGACCTCTCCTTTGTAATCAGGTCCACGCTGTAGAGGCCGAACTTCAGCCTGAACCCCCTGGCCCACTCATAGTTATCTGTAAGTGCCCAGTGCATGTATCCATGTACCCTATACCCCTCATCCACGGCCTGCTCCATGGCCCTTATATGGGACACGAGGTACCTGGGCCTGTAATAGTCGCCTGCATCGGCAGTACCGTTCTCCGTTACATATACGGGCACATTGTACCTTGAGACGAATTTTATAGCGTCATAGAACCCCTCAGGATACATCTCCCACCCGAAGTCGTCGCACGGCCTGCCATGCTTCGATAGGGAGTTGGGTATGCATGCATAACCAAACCCCTCGACACCCTCGAACCTTAGCACGGGGATCCCGGGTACACTCTTCTCCCCAGTCCTTGCAACGATCCTTGTATAATAGTTCAGCCCTATCCAGTCCATCCTGCCAGCTAGATGGCTTACCTTATCCCTATTACCGTCTAGGTGGTAGTCGAATAACCCGTTACTCCATGCATCTAGTATCAACTCGTTGTGGAAGTAGTTGTATGTCTCGCTAGCCTCATAATCCCTCTCAGGGTCTAGGGGGTATGCTGGTATGATGTTATGTATGATACCTATACTAGCCGGGCCTACACCCCAGCCCCCAGCCTCGACTGTGTCCCACTCCCTTATCGCGTCATAGGCCCTGGCATATGCTACTATAAGGTTCTTTAGGCCCCGGGCGGCTGCATTGGTATCATACACCCCGGGCGGGAATCCTAGGAAGGGCGCCATATACCCGAGCTCCACGAGGACCATGGGCTCATTATATATGGACCACATATCCACAAGGTCTCCCAGCTTCCATGCAACGTATCCGACGAATTTAGTGAATTCTACAATGAAATCCTCGCCCACTATCCCCAGCGGCCCCTTTGATAGGTTTGTGTCACGGGCCCGTATAGGGTCGTGGATCCATATTGGCATTGTGAAGTGGAGGAGGTTTACTATCACCTTGAAACCCTTCCCCCTGAGGTCCTCGATTATATCCCTATACCTCTCAAGCTCGCTATGGTTAGCGGCCTGATCCAGCTCCTCCATAACGCTCTTATCAAGCTTAACCCTCTTTATGAGGCCCGAGCCGTCCCTCTCCACATCAACCTCTATATGCCTTGTACTGCAGGGGAATATTCTGCTCCACTCAACCTGGATCCTATAGACGTTTAGCCCCAGCTCGCTCGCTATGGTATGATCTATATGATATAGCTCTGCATAGTTGACCCCGTCCTCTGGCAGGTCCCCGCTCACAAGCCCCTTCCTAATGTTATGCTTATCCCTTACCCAGTGCCACCAGTCGCTGTTAGGGTCTATATTCCTCCTATACCTATCACCCATCTCGAATTGGAATGATGACGATGATACGCCCCACAGGAAGCCCTCTGGAAGCATTACCATATATCCCCCCTTACATGTTTACTCACTGGTCTTTATAAATCTTCTATAAACTTATAAGTTTATATAGCTATAACCATATATGCTAGTTTTTATATAAACTTATTAAAGCCTGGTATATCATATATTTTTATAATAGTTGCTTAATATTAGGTGAAGGGCTCTTGCATGGGAGGGCAGCCTATAGATATGTGGCATCAACCCTCCTAATACTCACAATCCTAATGCCCCTGCTGGGTCCTGTAACTCTTGCAGAGAAGCTCCCCCGGGACCAGACCATTTACATTGGAGGAGGCCTATGGGCTCCCCCCAGCAACTTCAACCCGCTAACTCCCTGGGCTGCTGCAACCGGTGCCGTAGGCCTGATATATGAGCCCCTATTCCTCTACAACCCCGTGAGCGACGAGTTCATTCCATGGCTTGCCGAGTCTGGTAAGTGGGTTAGCAGTAATGTTTATGAGGTGAAGCTCAGGGATGCGAAGTGGCAGGACGGGGCCCCGTTGACTGCTGATGATGTCAAGTTCACCTTCGAGTATGCTAAGCAGCATGACGGCATATACTACTCCAGCATCTGGAACTGGCTCGACTCTATAGAGGTTGTGGATGGCAAAACAGTCAGGTTCATATTCAAGGAGCCCCACTACCCCGAATGGACCTACTACCTATACACGATATACATAATACCAGAACACATATGGAGTAAGATAGACAAGCCCCTGGAGGAGGCAAACACCAACCCGATAGGCTCTGGAATGTATAAGCTGAAGAGCTATGACCAGAACCAGGTGGTCTATGAGTTCAACGACGAATGGTGGGGTAGAGACATCTTCGGCACCCCCGGGCCTAGGTACATCGTGTACCTTAGGGTTGCAAGCAACAATGTAGCCCTTGCAATGCTAGTCAGGGGCGAGCTGGACTGGAGCAACTTCTTCCTCCCAGGAGTCCCCCAGCTAGTGCAGCAATATGACTTCATACATACATGGTATAAGGATAAGCCATACCACCTACCCGCAAACGTAGCCTTCCTATTCATAAACAACCAGAAGTACCCGCTGAACCTTACAGAGTTCAGGAGGGCGGTTGCATACGCGATCAACGTAGACGAGATCATAAATAGGGTATTCGAGGGCACGGTAATAAAGTCCAACTCAGTAGGCTTCCTACCAATACCCAGCTGGCAGAAGTACTATGCAGAGGACCTCGACAAGTCCATGGGCTTCACCTATGACCCAGAGAAGGCCAAGCAGATACTAGACAGGCTAGGATTCAAGGACGTAGATGGAGACGGCTACAGGGAGACACCCCAAGGGGAGGTCCTCAAGCTAACAATCATAGTACCATTCGGCTGGACAGACTGGATGGAGGCCATAAGGATCATATCAGAGAACCTAGCCGCCGTGGGCATCTATGTAGAGCCAAAGTTCCCCGACTTCTCAAAGTACTTTGACGACCTGACAAAGGGGCACTTCGACTTCGCCATAAACAACTTCAACAGCTTCGTCTCCCCAACACCCTGGACCATGTACAACTGGCTATTCTACAGGGACACCCCACCCATAGGAGAGAATAGCTGGAACGGGAACTTCGGGAGATACTTCAACGACGAGGTACAGAGGATCATGGACCAGATCCTCGTGACGCCGATGGATGACGAGGCAACGCTGAAGCAGCTATACAGGAGGCTCCAAGAGATATTCCTAAGAGACCTACCCTACATACCACTATGGTACAACGGGTTCTGGTTCCAGGCGTCAACACTATACTGGACCGGGTGGCCCAGCGAGGATAACCCATACGGGGTCCCAGTAACCTGGCCAGGCAACTGGCAGCTTGGGGGAGTACTAACACTCCTAAACCTGAAGCCTGCTAAGAAGGAGGTCACAACAACCAGCCCAACGGCGGTCACTGAGACTAAGAAGATCGTGGAGACTACTACAGTCACAGTTGGAGGAGAGGTGAAGACCCAGACGATCACGAAGACCCAGGTGGTCACGAAGACTCTGACCCCCGAGACTACAACGACCGAGGAGGGAGGAGCCGGGGGACTGACGATAGCCGCCATAGTCATAATAATATTAATAATAATTGGGGCGGCACTATACCTGAGGAGGTAATAGAATAATACTATATGGATATCATGCCAATAATTCATATTCTTTTTTTCTAAATTATATAGAATATAGGAAAGGATTTAAACGTATAATTACATTTATAATATGGGAGGGGCTATTGGATGGGGCTCGCCAGCTATATTGGTAAGAAGGCAATGGTGTATGCAGTGACCTTCTTCGTTGCAGTCACACTAAACTGGGCGATACCGAGGCTTATGCCGGGAGACCCTATCGGGCTACTCCTATCCAGGTTCGCCACGATGCCCGAGTCCACGGAGGTCCTTTACAGCTACTTCATGCAGTCCTTCGGCCTCGATAGGCCGTTGCATGAGCAATACCTTAACTTCTGGAGGGCCCTCCTAAACGGGGATCTTGGGGTAAGCATCTACATGTATCCTAAGAAGGTTGAGGATATCGTCCTTGAGGCGTTGCCGTATGATATTGTATTGATTGTCCCTGCAGTTGTGGTGAGCTGGGTCATCGGTAACTGGCTGGGGGCTCTGGCCTCAGTCAATAAGAGGCTCGATAATATCCTCATGCCAGTCTTCTACTTCCTAACAGCCTCCCCCTACTTCTGGATGGCCATTGTGCTTGCATGGATATTCACAGTAGTCATCCCAGTCTTCCCTCCGTCCGGGGCCTATAGCCCGGGGCTGGAGCCTTCCCTAAGCATCACATTCATAGTGGACTTCCTGAAGCACTGGATCCTGCCATTCCTGTCGCTACTGCTTGTTATGCTAGGCGGCTGGGCTATTGGGATGAGGAACATGATCATCTATGAGCTGGAGTCCAATTATTCCAGGTATATGGAGGCCCTTGGAGCACCCAGGGAGTTGATACTGAGGTACTCATTCAGGAATGCTATGCTACCCCAGATAACGGGTCTAGCCCTCCAGATAGGGCTGGCGGTGGCGGGGGCTATAACTACTGAGATTGTGTTCTCATACCCTGGCCTGGGGTACTTGATGCTTCAGGCTATACAGAACCAGGACTACTTCCTGATGCAGGGGGCCTTCCTTGTCATCGTTGTCATGGTCCTTGTATCCAACTTCGTGATCGACCTGGTATACGTCTT
>JALWGG010000232.1 GCA_027013765.1 Acidilobaceae archaeon | reverse complement strand
GTCTTCTCGGTGGGGGGTAGGAATACTAGCACGTATATAAGGTCCTCCCAGCCTGCTAGGAATGCGAATATTGCAACCGCCGCTATACCAGGCTTTACTATTGGGAGCACTGCTGTCCTAAGCGCCGTCCACCTGCTCCCCCCGTCCACTATTGTAGCCCACTCCAGCTCCCATGGGACTCTGTCGAAGAAGCCTTTGAGGATCCATACAGCCATGGGTATCTCTAGGCTGGCCCTGGCGATGATCACGAATATGAAGCTGTACACGGTCCTGTAGTCCTTGGGTATGTAGCTGGTTAGGAATACGTAGATCGCGTATACACCCACTATCAATGCTACACCGGGGAAGGCGTGGAGTAGTATGAGGAGCCTCATCATTCCTGCCCTCATCATGAAGTTCATCCTGGAGAAAGCGTATGCCGATGTAACGCTAGCCGCCAGCACTACCCCAGTGACCCCGAGGGCTACTATTGCCGTGTTGGCTATGAACCTAGCTATATCGCCCCCAGTATATACCACGCCTGCCGTTGGCGCGAGCTTCCCCTCGAAGAACAGCTTCCAGTTCTCAAGGGTGAACTTGAACTTGACCCAAGGGCTGGAGACAATGGTGTTTGCGAAGCTGGTCACGACTAGTGTCGAGTAGGTCGTGATTATTGGGAGGCTAGCAAGGAATAGGGCCATAATTATGACTAGGCCCAGAGGACCTCTAACCAGTGGACCCTTCTCCCCTATACCAGCCATTACACATCACCCTTTGGAGGAGAGATCATCTGGCTAAACCTCATGATCCTGAGCGTCAGGAGGCCCAGCAGGCTCCCGATTATTACCAGGATCACTGCGGCTGCAGCAGCGAACCCCTGGTTCTTCACGTCGAAGAAGGCAGTGTTGAATACATACAGCGCCAGGGTAGTCCCATACCACTTATCCACAACACTCCACTGTACAAGGACGAATAGGTGGGTGTAACTAGTCAGGAGGCTCAGCAGCTGCCATACGGTGACGAAGACTATGTGCCACCTGACCATCGGGACTAGTATGTACCTTATAATCTCCATGGTCTTTGCTCCATCCACCCTAGCAGCTATTATCAGCTCTCTCGGTATATTCTTGAATGCAGAGTAGAATATGATCATTCCATAGCTGACGCCGACCAGGCCGTTGACAAACACTATTATGCTCCAGGCGGAGTAGGGCAGGAGCGCCGGATCAGTCCCCCACCTCATAGGCTCTTCAATCAACCCGAGCTTCAGCATGAAGGAGTTCAGGGTCCCCTGAGGTCCTCCATAGAAGAAGTAGTACCATAGGAGCCCGAATACCGCCAGGGGGGTCATCCTTGGGAGGAGCCATAGTAGCCTATATGCCAGCGATACCCTCTCATCGATAAGGTAGGTGAGTATAGCCAGCAATAGCCCTCCAAGGACGTTTACTATTAGAGTGAATGTGACGAATACAAGTGTGGTTTGGAGGACCTTGTGGAAGTCGGGGTCATACTTAGCCATGTAGTAGAGGCTCTCATAGTTCTGGGCTCCAACGAAGTCGTCGAGTTGAGCCCTAACTCTCCAGTTGGTTAAGGGTGTGAAGCTTATCCAGGCTGTGAGGATTAGGGGTATAAGGTAGAATGCAACTATGAGTATAAGCATAGGTAGTAGAAAAAAGAATGCTGTGTATCGCCTCCCCCTCCTAGCCACTTTCTTCACCAGTATCCTACTTCCTTAGTAGGAAGTATGCTGCAGCCACTATTACTATGAGTGCTATGATCGCTATTAGCATTACTGGTGCTCCACCCTTCTCCTCGGTGGTTGTCGTCTCCTCTGCCTTCTCGGTCTTCTCCTGGGTCTCCGTCTTCTCCTTCTCCTCGGTCATGGTCTCCGTCTTCTTGGGGGTGGTCTTGGTTGTTGTCTCCTTCTTCTCCTCGATGAACTTCCAGCCTGTTGGTATATTGTTTATGAATTCCACGTTGTTCCTGAGGTCTGGGTCAGCCTTCACCTTATTCTCTATATACTTGACCGCGTCCTCGGGGCTTGACTGGCCCTTCAGCACCCTGTCTAGGGCGTCCTTAAAGACGCCGGCAAGCTTGCTATAGTAGGGGTGGCTTGGGGCTAGCTTTGTATAGTCTAGCATGTAGCTTACATCTGCCAGGAACTCTATGTTGATTGGGTGGGCGGTCTTGGCTACTATATCCTTTATAGCGTTCTTGGTCTCATCAGACAGGTCTAGGTCCAGGTTCTGCAGCTTCTGTATCCACGCCTGGTCCTTCAGGAGGGCGGCTGCAGCCTTCCTCACGGGCACGTGGGCGCTTATTATGCTGTGTATAGCGTTTATCTCTGGGTCGCTAGCCCCAACGACTATCAGGAAGGCTAGCTTCTGGTATGCATCCTTGAACTCCGGCTTGTCGAAGTTGGGGTTATCCTTGCCCGCGTTGGCGGCGATCATCCACATGAATGGTTGGCTCAGTGTGACTGGCTTCTTCCCAGGCTCGCCTGCTGGGAATAGCGTGTAGTAGAACTTCTCTTTGACCTCCTCGGGCGTTAGGCCCCTCTTCTCCCCGGTCTTGGGGTCCTTGTAGT
>JALWGG010000231.1 GCA_027013765.1 Acidilobaceae archaeon | reverse complement strand
CCCTTAACGGTTGGCCTACCACCACGCCTACCCGGCACAACCTCAAGCCATTTGTATCCTGGTAGTAGCACCATCCCCTCGGATACCTCCATGCCTCATCTTACCTAGAGGGTATTAGTGCTATATCTCTTTAAGATCCCACATGATAGAAGAATCCAAATAAACATAGAGTGCTTCCCATCAACCAAATAGAATTTAATAGGAAGCATGTAATATCGATACATGGGCGTTCCATACGTTACCTCATAGGGTATAAATGGATTAGGAATCGCTCCAAATATCATCAGCTTCTGGGACAAAGGTATTTAAGTGCCAGCCTGCGGAGCCGCGGGGGTCCCGGAGCTAGGAATCCCGGCGGGCCTGCTCCCGGGCACCTTAACTTTTATTTGCTGGTATTCTATTAAACGAGTGGTGTAGGATTTGGCTAACTCGAATAATGGATATGTCATTACGCGCGAGGTTTTCTATTATAGATTTAAGGGAGAGGTAAATACAGGTCATGTAATTAATGCAGCTATAACAAGAGCGCTTCGGGTAAAGGCTGCTGCATTGATAGTTGCCAGTGAAACTGGGAGGAGTGCCTTAAAGGCTGCAGAGTTTCTCAGAGAAAAGAACGCTAAGATACCCCTCGTTATAGTGACTCATCCCCCCGACGAGACTTGGGGTCCAAAGGGAAGGATCCCTATAGGACTCAGACATCCTGCTAATGCTAGGGCTCTTAGGTGCCTTGAATCGCTTGGTGCCGTGGTTGTCCAGAGTACTAGGCCGTTTGCACCTCCTTCTAGGAGCATTGGCTGGGAGCTTCCCTTACCAGAATCAATCATAGATAAGGTTCTAGGCATATTTGGGCAAGGCGTGAAGATCGCTATAGAAGCATCTTTGATGGCTACTGATGCTGGCGCGGTTAACAGAGGGGATATAGTGGTGTCTATGGCTGGAACCTTTAAGGGTTTGGATGCTGCAATAGTAGCCAGAACCACGTACTCCTACTATTTCCTAAAGGAATATGAGTTATTAGAGATAATAGCAAAGCCATACTACACAAAGGTGGAGCTCCCTGAGTATCAAGATCCAATGTGGAGAGGCGACCTGGCGCAATATTATGAAGAAATTACATGTTAACCTGCCTAATTTAGAACAGCTCCCACTAAAAACCTGTCCCTAGGATTTTGGCCGTTTATGTTTAGTAAATACTAGAAGCAAACTGTTATTAATATAGGTTTATACCACACAGGCTGTGGGTGTAAGTTGTTGTTCAAGATCGCCCCAGCCACTTCAGAACATGTAGTAGAGGCTGCGAGGCTTTATAATAGAGTTTATGAAGCTTACGGTATTGCCTGCTATGTTGAGAAGGTTAAGTCGGAGGATATTGAAAGTGCTTTGAAGGAGATGGAGCGTTATGGCGGGGAATTAGTCGTCCTCCTCTTATCTGAACTGGTTGTTGGCTTGGCTAGGGCTAGGGTTGCGGAGGATATTGGCTTGGGGAGGGTCCTTATAATAGTTGATCCAAGCCTTCCTGATCCTCTAGCAGCCGAGGCTTATAGAACCCTGGCCCGTTGGGCCTATAGACTGGTGGAGGGCCGCTCTGGAGCCTCTGAGCTAGTGGGGGTCGCCCTCGGAATAGCTTGGAGGCATACACATCTATTAGCTTCTAATACACTAGGAATTTCTCCAGGAGAAGCTGGCATTGCCTACATCATGCTAGAGGCGCCAGCCCTGCCCGGGCCTCCTCATGGTCTACCCGAGGGATTCAGGTTAGAAATGCTCACAGAGCCCCCGAAAGGAGGCATCTTGGAGGGCATTGCAGACGCTATAAATGATGCATTTGACGAGTATCTAGACTATGAACCGTGGGATGCTGAAGACGCAGATAGCCACTTCAAGGACCTGTACAGGAGGAGGCCAGGGACTGTAGTTGCTACGGTGCTTTCCCCGGGAGGAGAGGTAGCCGGAGTTGCAGTCGCCTATCCCGTGGAGACCATATGCGGAGAGTCTATCCTATACTTGTCGCTACTCGGGGTGAGGAGAGAGTTCAGGGGGCTTGGTCTTGGGAGAAAGCTTGTGGATGCAGTAAGGTGGTATGCGTTCAGGCAGGGAGCGAGTAGAGTAATAGTGGATAGCGAGCCAGAGGTAGATAAGATATACTATAGAGTCGGATTTAACCCTACAGGCACATGGTGGGCATACACTTTAGTCCCTAGAAGCATATTCAATGTCTAACATTGAATGGCTTTACTTAGGATTCGATAAAGATGTACCTAGTACTGTAAAATAGTATCAGTATATGTCAGGACCTAGTTTACGCCTAGCCTGCTTCAGAGAGGCCTTATAAATAATTATCAGTATGTTTCAATGCTAATCCATTTGAGCATCTTCATAAGAGTTCTAGTCTTGTGGCTAGATTCTAGCTCTCTCTTAATTCCTGCAATGTGTATTTAGTATTTTATATGTGTACTTGTTGGCTCTATCCTTATTTACTCTTGCTGATTACTGGTTTAGCTTTATGGTGCATACTTATCTCGGTAATACCATTAGGGGTTTGTTCAGCTTGTTCGCTAGGTTGACCATAGTGGAGCCCATGAATAGCTCCCTCAACCCCTCCCGCACGCTCCTCTCGATTACTACTATGGAAGCCTCTAGGTGTTCCGCGGCCTCTATGATCCTCTGGTAGGGCTTCCCAGATAGCATCATGCTTGAAACACTTGCTCCACGAGCCTTTAACACGTCCTCCAGCTCCCGTGCAAAGTCCATGCTGTGCTCCTCCTCCTCTATGTAGACAAGCGTGATTTCCGGCTTCACCTTCTCGGCCAGGGCTGGCAGGTAGTCTCTGAGGGCCTCCCCGTATCCGGGCTTGACCGCGACTAGCATTCTATTGAAGAGGTCCTCAGTAGCGCCTAGGAGGTCTACCCTATCATCAGCCTTTACGGCCTTGAGCCTAATCACAGGGACGGGGCTCAGCTTTATTAGGAGCCTGGCTGTGCTGCCTAGTGGTATAAGCCTCTTTATCCCCCACCCCTTCGAGGCTATGAGGACCTCGCTCACGCCCTCCTCGCCTGCTATATGTGAGATTACTGCTGCGGGGTCTCCGATAGGCATCTCAGGGTATATGGTCACGCTTACACCGGAGCCCCTAAGGATGTCTGCAAGCTCCTCCATCCTGGATCTGGCATGCTCCTCCAGGTCCCTTACAAGGGCCTCTACATTGTACCCTGATGCCACGTGCTCGACGATCCCCTCCTCTATCACGTGGATTAGTACCACCTCGGAGCCGTATCTTGACGCTAGCCTCCCCGCATACTCTACCAGGGGGGCCGATACCTCGGAGAAGTCGACGGGGACCATGATCCTTGTAAGCGGGTTGCCCAGCACCCGGCTCACCCCTCTTAGAGTGTTATATGTATTCCTAGGATCTCTATTATTATGAAGTATATTATGAGTAATGCTATCCCATATGGCACGCCTATCCTAGCCCACTCCTTGCTAGTTATCTTCAGCCTACCAGCCGCCACGATATTCGGTATATTACCCGGGATCAGCATCCCTCCACTTATCAGTAGGCTCATCAAAGCACTCCTAATCTGCTCCTCCGTCAGGAAGGGCCCGATCTCTGCAGCCGTGAGCGTTGCATTATCTACTACTGCAGAGATCGTGTTGAGCCAGTACAGGCCCTCTGGGGGTAGTTTGGAGAAGTACCATACAACCATTGGAGTGAAGCTGTGGCCCAGTAGCTCAAGGGCAGCGACGAACATGAACACTCTAACAGTCCTCTCGACGACCTGCCTCATAGTCTCCTCATAGACCGCGGACACACCCCTAATCTCGCTGGAATGCTTCCTGAGCACGTATGACGCTATTATAGCGGTTGCCACGACCCCGGGGACCACGTATATGCCCAGTAGTCTTAACAGGTAGTCGAAGGGCGCGTTGAGCTTGGACACGGCTATCGTTGACAGGGGCTCCCCCACGGGGGTCAAGGCGGCCCCCAGCCCTACGGCGAAGGCCGCGTATACAGTGAATTTTATCTTTGCGTCACGGGGCATGTTTATTGCTGCAACGATCTCTGCTAGGATGACTGCTGTTACTATCACAGAGATTATGCTGGATATTAGCCCTAGTACAGTTATGAATACCATAATGAATACGGTGAACCCTATCCTCTCCAGGAGCCTGTTTATACCCCTATAGATGGGCTTGTGGAAGTATAGGAATATGAGGCCGAATATGAATACAACCTGTGTTATACCTATCGGGAGGCCCGAGACTGATAGTGGAGTCTTTAACGCTCTTAGGGCCACCTCCTTGAGGTCCTCGACCCCTATTATATTGTAGTGGTAGTTAACCGCTATACCTATAATACCCATCACGAGGAAGAACGGCTCCAGGTTCTCCTCCACCCTCTTGGAGAGGAATGGGAGGAAAAGAACCATTAACAGTATAGCCAGTAGGCTCAGGGTGACGCCTAGAACTGGCTCCCCGAGTTCTGGCTGCACCATTTCATGCACCGCATGGCCTAGGAGCCCTTCCTCTCTTTAATCTTCTTAATTAACACTGGTATGAACTGGTAGAGGTCGGCCACAACCCCATAGTCGGATAGCTTGAATATGGGGGCATTCTTATCCTTGTTCACCGCCACAATAACCTTTGAGCCGAGGACTGCTGACATGTGCTGGGGCGCGCCGCTTATCCCTATAGCTATGTAGAGCTTCGGCGAGATCCTCTTCCCACTAATCCCTATCCAAGCGTCTTCAGGCAACCACTTAAAGTCAGCTGCTACCGGCCTGCTACCCCCAACCTGACCTCCCAGGAGCTCTGCCAGCTCGAATGCAAGCTTGAGGTCCTCCTTCTTCTTGAAGCCCCTCCCAACGCCGACTACAACCTCGGCCTCCTCAAGCTTGACCCCGCTGAGCTGCTTCCTCTCGAATCCAAGGCTCTTGACCCTTGAAGCTCCAGGCTCAAGGGTTATCGGTTCCCCGGGGGACTCGTCGAGTGGCTTGTAGATCCTCGGGTTAACCAGTATGATAGCTGGCGTGTCCACCTCCTCCACGGAGTATGCCCTCTCGCTTAGGATCCCCCTCTTATAGACGACCTTCCCCCCTTCAATCTTGAACTCCGTGACCTCCGTGCTCATCGGCAGGTCATAGACGCCTGCTATCCTTGAGAGGATATCCTTGACATTCTTAGACACAACCCCCAGGACAAGGTCCGGCTTCTCATCGTCATAGACCCTCCTCAGGGAGTTGTATACCGCCTCAGGGTCCCTAGAGTTTATTGAATACGTCTTGGCGTGTCCGGCTATCCTGGAGGACTCCCCGGCTGCAGGGCCGAATAGGAGGAGCACCCTATCCATGCCCTCAGCGGCCGCCAGGGATTCCAGGGCATCCCTCGGGTACTCCGCTACAACCAGTGCCTTCACCACGGCCACCCCCCTATAACTTGACTACTCCCTCCCTCTCTAGTATGTCTAGTAGCTTGTCTGCTATCTCCTCTAGGCTTGAGCCGTCGATTATCTCCTGCTTCCTCTTCACCGATATTATCCTCCTCTCCAGTATCCTCCTGCGGACTCCTAGGGCGTCCTTCACGTCTTGGGCTGTGAGCCTCTTCTGCGGCTTCCTTGAGGCCCTCCTGATCTGGATTAGTGTTGGAGGCCTGGGCTGGTTTATCTCCTGGGTCACGCTGACTACTACCGGGAGCGGGGCTTCAACCTTCTCCAGGTCCTCCTCCAGGTCCCTCTCCGCTACAACCTTGCCGTCTACAACGTCTAGGCTCCTTGCGAAGCTTATGTAGGGCATGTCAAGCTTGGCAGCCACCCTACCAGCTATCTGGCCGGTGGTCTCATCTATCGTTGCCTCCGATGCTAGTATGAGGTCGGGCTTCAACCCGCTCTTCTTGATCACCTCCACTATTATGTTGGCCGTCTGCACCTGGTCTCCCGGGGTTATGGAGTCGTCGGCCACTATGATCGCCTCGTCAACTCCCTTGGCAAGGGCCTCCTGGACGGCCATCCTGAGGTCCTTCTCCCTCCTAGCCAGGGGGCCTACAGTGAGTACCGTGATCCCGATAATCTTCCCGCCGAGCTTCCCCTTTAGCTTGGCAGCCTCCTCAACAGCGTTCCTATCGATATCGGATAGCTTTAGTGGTATTGCATCCTGGTCCAGCGAGCCGTCGGGCTTGGACCTAACCATCTCCGGGTTCAACGCGGCCTTGAGCAATACAATAATATCCCCCATGCCATGACACCTATAACGTGCCATGATAATGTGCATGGCTGGCAGGATTTTAAGTGTGAGGTAATAAAATAGAAATGCACGTTTATACCCGGCAAGTCATAAACCATGCCTCATCCCCCGGGATCCATATAATACCAGCCCGGGTAGGATCATCAATTTGGTGATTACTATAGCATCCACCAGCCAGCCTGCCAGCAGGCGGGGGCCCCTTGAGTATATAGGCTATGGGCTGGGTGTTGCGGCATTCATATCCGCGTCCAGGATCCTGGTTGCAGGGGCATATTACTCGCTGTGGGAGCTAATGTGGCATGGCAGGCTCTTCCCCTCAATCCTAGGAGTCGTCTTATTCATAGCTGCAGCAGCCTACCCTCGGGGAGCTCCCATGTTGATGGCGTTATACGGTCTCCTAGGCATGCTGACTGACAGGGTCGATATACTATACCTCGCTGCAGGCCCCGCGGCTGGAGCCCTAACCTGGATCCTAGGCCCCGCCTCCAGGCTCCCTGGCTCTATCCTCCTAGGCGCCTCGGTAGACTTGGCTGCCAGGATAGCTGCTAGCGGGGCCGAGCCCTGGGACCATCCCCTAGTCTCAATAATATATGGAGCCCTACTCCTGGCTGGCGGCCTACAGCTATATGGGGCTAGGCTGGAGAGCCCCAGTCTAGGCGTCTTCCTATACGCCTCCCTTATAGAGCTCGGCATACTGTACCCTAACGCCCTGCTGAGGTATGCCGGTGTATACGTGTATAGCGTCTCAATCATCAGCCTGGCATCCATTATGATTATCGCAGGCATCTATATAGGCTATAGGGCCAGCAGGTACTCGTGGTTCTACCCCATTATAGGATGGATCCTCCTGGAGGCTAGGATACCCGGTATCTGGGGGTTACCCTATTCGGCAAGCCTCCCAGGACTACTAGCCCCTGGGAGGTCCTCAAGAACCCGGATCCTGGCTGGCAGCCTGCTATTCATAGCATTGATGGTCGCCGGCGTCGGTGTTTACGCCTACCCATACCTGGGGCTGTGGCCACTTGCTGACAGGATCGAGGCCGTCCTGCTCTTGTCTGGGTTGCTTGCATCGATATACCTCTATGTAAACCCCCCGGTTTACAATGGGACCGGCTACAAGACACTAGCAATACCCGTGCTAGCCATACTGGCTGCAACAGCCTACGCCGTCCATGTGCAACAGGCTAGCCCGCCAGCGGGTGATGAAATCACCATCATATCCTATAACATACACCAGGGGTACACGTATAATGGAAGGCTGAACGCATGGGACATCGCCTCCTTCCTAGCAGATAACAGGGTGGATATAGCCTGTCTCCAGGAGGTCGATGGGGGGAGGCTGACTAGTGCATACATAGACGTGCCACTACTCCTTGAAAGCCGTGGATACAAGGTGGCATACCAGCCAGCTATCGAGGGGACCTATGGGGTAGCGATAGCGTCAACCGGGGGGTTTACACTGGTCGAGGGAGGGCTCCTAACGAGCACCGGGGAGCAGAGGGCATACGTCAAGGCATCAACCCACGGATACACGCTGACAAACGCCCACCTAGGCCTAGACCCCAGGGAGAGGCTTACACAGGCAAGGGAGCTGCTAAACACCTCACTGGCAAGCCCACCGTCAACCATAATCTGTGGCGACTTCAACGAGGAGGAGGGAGACGCCATCGAGGAGCTAGGCACGCACTACAACATAACCAGGCCGGGAGGACCTACAT
>JALWGG010000230.1 GCA_027013765.1 Acidilobaceae archaeon | reverse complement strand
CTCCTCAACCCCCTCACCTGAGCCTCCAGCGTCTCAATAATCCCCTCAAGCTCATTGACATCTGTAATAGCCATCACCCCACCCCCTATCAGGAATAACTTTATACTTGGATTATATTGATCCTGACAGGCCTGGTAGTACAGCGGAGCTATCACTGTATTATTTAGGCTGTACCCCCTTTTTAAGGTGGCTGCTGGAACCAGATAAAATCCCCTGGCGCTAGATTGGTATCAACGTGAGGTGGTTGTGTTTAGTGGAGAGGGTTGGGTTCGTCTCTACATATCCTCCCGTTCACTGTGGGGTGGGAGAGTATACTAGGATGCTTATATCCGGGCTCAAGAGGGTGTCTCCAGGTATTGATGTTGTCGTGTTCCAGGTGAGGGAGTCTAAGGGGTTCATTGATAGGGAGCTTGGTGTTAGGGTTATACCCAGCTTTGATAGGGGGTCTAGCGATTATTCCAGCCTTCTAGAGGCGCTGGAGGAGGTTGGGGGCGTCGACGTTATCCATGTCCAGCACGAGTATGGGATCTTTGGTAGGACGACGGCGATACTGGACTCTCTGGAGGAGGCTAAGAGGAGGGGGCTAGCGTCTCTAGCCATAGTGACTATGCACACCACAGACAGGATAGGGCCTAGGCAGAGCCTCGAATTCCAGTCACAGCTAAACCGTGTGGATGCCGTGGTTGTGCATAGCGTCTTGCAGGAGTTCGAGCTCCAGGCCCAGGGTATAGAGCCGTATAAGGTATGGAGGATCCCCCATGGAACCCTGATAAACCCATACCTAGACAATCCCAGGCACCTGCTACTTGACAGGCTGGGGCTTGAAGACGACGTGATAGACGGGTTCCTACTCGTGACGCCAGGATTTATACGCAGGGATAAGGGGCTGGATATCCTGATGAACGCGGTAAAACACCTGAAGAGGAGGGTCAGGGTCCTTGTAGCCGGGGAGAAGAGTGACGCCGGGCTTACATTATATGAGACGGGCGAGCTAGTAGTCTTAGAAAAATACCTCAGCAGCGAGGAAATACTAATGCTGGCGGCGCTGGCAGATGCGATAGTTCTACCATACAAGGACAGGCCGGGCAAGTATAGCGTCAGCGGGATACTACACCTATCCATGGGGAGCCTGAAGCCCATAATAGGGACCAGGGTCCCTAGACTGATAGAGCTATACCAATACGCTCCAAGACTAACCGTGCCACCGAGAGCCCCCATACTACTAGCGGAGAGGATAAACTGGCTCATGGAGAACTATGACCTTGCAGTGGCATACTCAAGCAACCTACTAGCATATGCAGCCCGTACCCAGTGGCCCAGGATAGCTAGGAGGCATATCGACCTGTACAAGATGCTGCTAGCCGGGGAGAAGCCTGTATGGGAGCCCCTGGTGGATGCACGGGTAGAGTAGTTAAAAAGAATAGTTCATGGTCTGGGACCGATTTAAAAAGAGAGGATCATGTTGTGGTTAGCCTGTATGATAGTAGTGAGAGCACCAGAATAGCCAGGCCAGCCAGCAGGTATATCATGTAGTTCCCGCTTGTATGCGTTGTCGAGGCTACGCCTCCAACCACGGGCCTGTAGTGTGACCCCATCAATACAATGGGGACTCCTCCCCCCATGGCACCCGTAATATTTACTGTGGTCCTATACGTAGATGTGTCTAGTATTGGCAACATCTCCCACCCACTAGGCTTAAGGTAGTATGCAGCTATAGTCTCAGGGCTCCAGGGCCTGTGGGTAGTAATGAGGACCCCGCTGATTCGCGTGGTGTTGGAGTAGACGTCATATGCCACATACTCCATACCACCAGCCGGGGTGGTGGATGCCATGTATCTCATCAATGATAGCATCACGGTCTGTGTATCCTGCGAGGAGGCGTTGAGTATGGCACCGCCTAGGCTGAGCGTTACCCAGGAGCCTGGCTCCATAAGGCCTATGTATACCGTGCCTGAGTGGATGGGGCCACTGGTGGGGGCGAAGACCCTTCCAGGCTCTATGGAGTCTAGGCTTCCTAGTCTGGATAGCGACGTGTATGGCGGGCTAGGCAGGTCCACTGGGCCTACTGGCAGCGTGGTGCTCGGGCTGATCGGCACCATATCTATGATGTATATGAATGACGGGTCATAGGGGCTCTTCATAGCCAGTACAACCTCGTCTCCGGGGCCGATCATGAATTCGCCGGTGAACCTGTCGGGCATGTATGGGATTAGGTCCGGTATGTCGGGCCTGCTATCTACTATTTCATAATCGGGCACGACCCCGTAACTGTTTATCAGCTCTGACGCGTTATAGGCTACCAATACGCTGTCACCTGGCATGAGGTAGCCGCTGGGGAAGGATAGAAGGGCCTCATCGTCGCGGGGGAACATCCTCTCTGCATCTCCTATAAGGTAGCTCGTCAGGTCTACTATATGGCTTGTCGGGTTATTTACTACAATGAATACAGGGTCTATCCCGAACGACTGTATCACCAGGTGGTAGTCTACAGACCAGAGGGGGCTATGCCAGCTTGTATAGAGCCTATGGATCCACTCCCCCGTCTCCCTTGCAGCGGGGCCCGTGTATACTATGAGGACCTCATCGTTATACCTGGTCGCCGACCCGGTGGGGTTATAGGATCCTGTAGCCGCTATACTATAATCAGCTACAATAGTCTTAGCATGCATTAGGTCCTCTCCCCGGGAGAATGCCACACACCCGCAGGCCCCATATAGCTCATATGAGAACCTGCCAGGAGTATCCTCGTTAAGTAGCCAGTCGAACACGGCCTCCACATTGACGCCGCTACCAGCCTTTGCAAGTATCTCGCTCCTCAGTGGGCCAACCCAGTAGCTGGTTGTGAATATGTAGTATGCCATAGTCAAGTTCTCCCTGGCAGTGTGTGCTACGTATCTAGACTCCCATGCAAGATCATGCTCGGGGCCTTGGTACACGGTGGCAGTGAACACCTCGCCCGTAGCCTCATCAACTCCCGCTACCCCAGCGTATACGTTCCGCCTATCACTCGTCCCATACCCGTTGTTGGCGAGGTCCTCAGCCTCTACTGTCAGCGCATATGCTAGCTCCGGCACGTTATCCAGCACCAGTATCGTCTGGTAATCCCTAGTCAACCCGTCCCGCGTCGGGTTAGCTGTGCCTATGAGGACCTTGACTCCATCCACAACCATGAATTTCTCATGCATAGTATGCCTATACCCAGTCTCCTCCTCCCAGCCTGCATCACTGTAGAGGTGGACACTTGAATTAGCCATATACTCCACAGCTGGGTAGCCTAGACTATCGTCATCAACCACAACAGTCACATTTACTCCGCGCAGCGCAGCGTCTACCAGGGCCTCAGCGAGGTCCTCCCTCTCGAAGAACGCCAGGACGGCATATATACTCCTCTCAGCACCATTTACTAGGCCCAAGAATCCATAGGGGTTCTCAGGGTCTAACAATTCATCCGAGTCTTCGGGGACCGTGTAGAGGACCTCCCTCCTTAGGGGGAGCTCATTAGGCCATGCATACAAGTCTAAGTAAGACCTCGTGGTCCCCCCGGTGATTGTGAGGACTATTAACCCGTTGCTAGTCCATGCAGCCCCTATCGGAGTACCGGTGCCTAGTGCTTCATGATCATTAATACTCCACGTATCTAGGTCTAGGAGGTCCTTATACGCCCCGCTCTCGTCGGAATATACTATTGCAGCGTCGCTACCCTCGGGAGCCATGTAGAGCCTTGTAGGTGTACTGCCTAGCTCGACCTGTCGTGTTGTAGTATCGAGGCCCGGTCCAACCTCTATAATGAATACGCCTCCGGGGACACCATAGTATATGTATGCTCTATTCCTGCCCTCGTGGTAGAATACTCCTGGCATGGTTGCTGGCGTGTATCTGCTCCACTCCCCGAGGCTGGTAACAGTGCCGTCCTCCTCGACCACATATACCCTCACCACGTCTCCATCGTGGAGTGGCACGATGTACCCTACTCCTGGCACTGGAGCCACGTTTATGGGCAGGTTACCGTCGAAGTCCGCATCCTCCTCCAGCTCTAGTACCTGGCTAGTCAGGTCTTGCCCAGTTAGGATCGCGTATACATTCATAGATCCTCCTGTATAATCCCTAAATACTAGGAGAGACGTATACCCCGTGGATGCAGCCGCCATCTGGCTTGCATACCTGTAGGAGGTCCTCCCATCATATATCCTGCCTGAGTCGATGACCCTGCACGAGCTATCAAGGATACTATAATAGATGTCCCTATCGGAGCTATTATAATAGTACACAATGAACCCGACACCATCCAGATACCCTAGTGCTGGGTACTCCTCCCAGTCCCCGGTTGACGCCACCCCGCATATCCTGAGGCCAGCCATGGTATCGACTATGGCAAGGTAAACATCTAGCTTACTCGTGCTGTTATAGGTGGCATAGGCAGCCGCTACGGTCCCATTGTCTAGGGTGACTGGAGGAGACACTTGTTTTATATACTCGTCGTCCACCCTCCAGGCTATGAATCCGCTCGGCGTTGCCAGGGCTAGGTGTAGCCTGCCCTCCTCGAATGACGGGTTCTCCAGGAACCTATAGGCCGCTCCAGCGTATCCCCCTGAGCTGACTAGCGGGTAGGAGATGAGGCCTTCCTGGCCTTCGACTACCCTATAGTAGCCAGCTGGTGCCAGGCTGTAGGGCGAGGAAACCATGTGGATCTTGACGGGCTGCCCAGGGCTGGTCATGCCTGTGCTGTAGGACGGCAGTGGGAGTGCGAGTAGTAATATTAGGGGGAGGAGTGCGAGTCTATGCATCCCCCTGCACCATGATAGTCTAAGGTATATGCTATTATTTAAGTGGTGGCCTCACCTCAGAGGCCCAATCTCTCCACGCCTCCTCCTTATATAGACCCTCCAGCTTGGTGTAACAGTTTTCGGGTGATTAGCCTCCACAAGGTTTACCCTGAGGCTTGACGTGTTCCGCGGCATGCTCTTAAGCCTCTCCGGATCCTCCATTGCGAGTTCGGCAGCTCTCTTAAGGGCCTCCACATACCTATCAATGTTCTCCCTAGTCTCCGACTCGGTGAACTCAAACATTAATGCCTCATCCACTATTAATGGGAAGTATATCGTCGGAGCATACAGCCCGGAGTCTAGTAGGAATTTCGCTATATCCTCAGCGGTAACACCCGTCACGGCCTTCAGGGGTTTAGCGCTCACCACGACCTCATGCTTCCTATGCCTCTCTCCTCCATAGGGTATCTCATAGTACCTGCTAGCCTCCTTCAGGCGGGAGATGAAGTAGTTCGTGTTTACTACCGAGACCTCTCCAGCCATGCGGAGCCCCTTAGCCCCCATTGAGAGGATGTAGATGTATGCCCATACCACGACGCTCGTGTTGGCCTGCCAAGCCCTTATAGCTCCCCCCAGCCTTGGCCATTCAAGCCTATACTCCCCACCCCTATATACTACTACGGGGCCGGGGACTAGGTCCTTAAGGCTTATACCATCCCCTATACTCTTGTCCCTAATGCATACAGGGCCCGCCCCGGGACCCCCGCCACCGTGGGGGGCGCTGAAGGTCTTGTGTAGGTTTACGTGGGCTATATCAAACCCCATATCCCCGGGCCTTGCATGGCCTAGTATCCCGTTCAGGTTAGCCCCGTCATAGTAGAGTAGCCCGTCCACCCCGTGGATCAGCTCGGCTATCTCAAGTATATTCTCCTCAAACAGCCCCAGCGTGCTGGGGTTGGTTATCATAAATCCAGCCGTCTCCCTGCCGACTGCGGCGCGTAGAGCCTCCATATCTATGTTCCCATCACTCCCTGTAGGGACCTCTACAACCGTGAACCCAGCCATCGCAGCGCTAGCCGGGTTGGTGCCGTGCGCGGAGTCTGGAACTATTACCTCACGCTTAGTATCCAGCTGGCCCTTAGCCTTATGGTACCTCCTCATGACTAGTACCCCCGCGAGCTCTCCATGGGCCCCGGCTGCTGGGTGGAGTGTGCAGTAGTCCATTCCCAGGATCGCCTTCAGCCACTCCTGCATCCTATACATGATCTCCAAGATCCCCTGCACCGCCGAGTCGTCCAGCAGCGGGTGCAGGTGCTCCAGCTTTGGGTGGTATGAGTATCTGAGGGCTATCCGTGGGTTATACTTCATGGTGCAGCTACCAAGGGGTACTGGCCCGCTGTCGACCCCATAGCTCATCTCAGCTAGCCTAGTATAGTGCCTCACAAGCTCTACCTCGCTCACGCCAGGGATTGGCGGAGGACCTCTCCTGGCTACACTCTCCGGTATTTTCAGTTCCCCCACGTAGCCCTTCACATCCTCTCCAGGCTCGGGGGGTATGAATCCGGTCCTCCCAGCGTCGCCTATCTCATATAATAGGGGCTCATCCCACCTGGCTTGCCTGTACACGGCTAGACACCCCCTATTATGCTAGCCACGGCATCTACAAGTCCATCCATGTCCCTCTTCCTGTGGACCTCCGTAGCGGTGATCAGCCCATCCCTCTCCCCGAGCCATTTGACTGTGCCTGCTAGTGGGATCCCCATTGCATATCCCATCCCTAGGAGCTCCCTGGAGACCTTGGTGAACTCAAGCGGCATCCTAGCTATGAAGTCGCTTATGAACTCCGACTCTAGGAGGGGCGACTCCACCCCGGGGAGCTCGCCCAGCCTCTTGGCCAGGTAATGGCTGTTATACCATATAGTCTCTGCAACCCTTCTAAGCCCCTCTCCTCCAAGGAGGGCTAGGTAGGCTGCAGCTCTTATCGCCATTAGCGCCTCGTTCGTTGTTATGTTGCTGGTGGCCTTGGCCCTCCGGATATGCTGTTCCCTTGTCTGGAGTATCATGGCGAAGGCCCTATTGCCTTCGGCATCCCTAGTCATCCCTATGATCCTGCCTGGCATCTGCCTGACTAGCCTTGCATCCCATCTCACTGCGAATATCCCTAGGTAGGGGCCCCCATAGTTGAGTCCTATGCCGAGGGGCTGGCCCTCCCCAACTACTATATCTGCACCCATCCTGCCTGGCGGCTTGAGTAGTGCAAGGCTTATGGGCTCCACCCCGACTATGTATAGTGCCCCGGCCCTGTGGGCTATCTCGCCTATCAGCTCGGCATTCTCCTCTATCTGCCCCAGGTAGCCCGGGTATTCTATGTATACCGCGGCGACGTCGTCCCCGATCTTCTCTTCAAGAGACTCTACCCTGGCCAGGCCGCTTGAGGGGTCGGATTCTATAACGTCTACCACGCCACCCTTAGGCTCTATATACGCCTCCAAGACCATCCTATGCCTGGGATTCATCGTCTCGGGGACGAGTATCCTCTTCCTACCCCTCTTGACCCGCATGCTCATAAGGCCTGCCTCCCCCAATGCGGTGCTCCAGTCATACATGCTGGTATTGACCACATCCATCTCTACTAGGTCGGCTATAAGGCTCTGGTACTCGAACAATGCCTGCATAAGCCCCTGGCTAATCTCCGCCTGGTAGGGTGTGTAGGTTGTGAGCATCTGCCCAAGAGTGGATACGTGCCTCACAGCCTCAGGTATATAATGGGGCCACACCCCGCCCCCCATGAACGGTGGAGCCCTTAGACCAGCTATCCTGGATAAGTGGCCCTCCATGACGTCGACAACCACATCCTCCCCCACAGGCTCTCCCATGCCTATTGGCAGAGAATTCCAGTCACCCCTAAACCGGGCCTCCTCAGGTATATCACTATACAGCTCCTCAACACTATCCACACCAATAACCCTCAACAGGTCCCTGAGAACCCTGGGATCACTATTAGGAATCCACGGATGCACCAGGCCCACCCAAGGGAACAATCTATAGGGCCGGGGATATTTGTGGTAAACACCCAGAGAGTCAGAACCTTTATTTGGCCTAAAACACTAGACATGAATACACGGCGAGCGGGCCGGTAGCTCAGCTGGAAGAGCGCCGCCCTCGCACGGCGGAGGCCCCGGGTTCGAATCCCGGCCGGTCCACCACCCCGCATTCTCAACC
>JALWGG010000229.1 GCA_027013765.1 Acidilobaceae archaeon | reverse complement strand
CCATACATCCACTCATCAACCTCCCTGATCATGGCCTCAACCTCCTCCACAGGGTCATATGTGCCGGGCTTCACTGGGACCCCCTCGGGGTCCGTGGACCCGCTTGCATCAACCACTAGCAGCAGCACGTCTGCCCTCCTAAGATTGTCTAGGAACTGGTTCCCCAGCCCCCTACCCTTATGGGCCCCGGGCACAAGCCCGGCTACGTCCATCATCTTCACCGGTATCATCCTCCACCCGTCAATGCATATACTATTCCTGGCATCACACCTGGGCAGGCCGAGGACCTTGTGGGCGCACTGTGACCTTGCATAACCAACGCCCATGTTCGGCTCTATCGTGACGAAGGGCCTATTACCTATCTCGACCGGCACATCGGTTGCAGCGGCGAAGAAGGTCGACTTCCCCACATTAGTCTTCCCCACGACCCCGATGAGTACATTCGAGGCCTCAACCAATACCTACACCGATAGGTTGCTGGTGGGTGACACGTTTATTAGCCTCAACAATAAGCCTGGTAGTGCTGGAGTCTTGAGGGTGCCGTGAGGGATGGCACAGTCAATGTACCACTACATAGCAGAGGCGTGGAAGAGGCCTTATGACGGGGAGCACGGGCTACTTATGAAGGAGCGGTTGATGAAGTGGAGGAGGCAGCCAGCAATTGTTAGGATCGAGAAGCCTACAAGGCTGGACAGGGCACGGGCTCTAGGATACAAGGCCAAGCAGGGAATCATAGTAGTCAGGGTTAGGGTAAGGAAGGGTGGCAGGAGGAAGCCCAGGCCCAATAAGGGTAGGAGGCCCAAGAGGATGGGCGTCTACGGGTTCGCCCCCGCCAAGAGTCTAAGACTCATAGCGGAGGAGAGGGCCCAGAGGAAGTATCCAAACCTAATAGTACTGAACAGCTACTACGTCGGGGAGGATGGAAAGTACAAGTGGTTCGAGGTCATACTTGTAGACCCCCACCACCCACAGATAAAGGCTGATCCGGAGCTGAACTGGGTCACAAGCGGGAAGCATAAGGGAAGACCCTTCAGGGGCCTCACAAGCGCTGGGAAGAAGATGAGGGGGCTCAGGAAGAGCCGCGGGCTGAAGGGGACCCACAAGTATAAGTGGAAGAAGAAGGCCAGGGAGAGGAGGCTCAAGAAGAGGCATGAGGCCAGTGGAAGGGCCAGACTAATAGAGCCGGATGACATCAGGGTCAAGGAGAAGCCCTAGACTCAACGGGGACGTGGTTGAGGATCCCGGAAACCATAAAGGCGGGGCTACCAGCATACACCTACTTCTACACCGTAGGCAGCGTGGGCTTCTGGCTCCCCCTATACGCTGAGGGCCTAGGCTTCAGCTACACCCATATAACGCTCCTTGCAACAGTCTACTTCGCACTGATAACACCCAGCACAGTCCTATCCAGCATCATAGTTGATGCATTGGGCAACCCCTCCCGGGTCCTTGCATTAAGCATGCTAGGTAATGGGGTGGCAACAATGCTAATGCCCCACACTACAAGCGTGACTGGGCTGATCGCGTTGAGGGCGCTACAGGGCATAAGCCTTGCAGCCAGCATACCACTTACCATTGGAAGCCTCTCTATAATGCATGGCGTGCGTAGGGGTGTAGGGATATCAGTTGTCCTCCAGGGCCTTGGAATGGCGTCCGGATCCCTCCTGGGAGGGATCCTCATCGATATGCTCGGGTATACTGGCTTATTCTACAGCGCATCCATACTAAGCATTGCCTCGGCACTCCTATCCTATGCCTGGAACTTCGAATACAGGGGCGGGGGTGTTGAGGTCCTCAAGTACCTCAAACTAATCCCGCTCCCAGTCCTGATAGTGGTTGCAGTGATGGCTGCTAGGAACTTCTTCGCCTCCGGGGTATTCTCAGTCCTAACAATAATATTCAAGAAGCTCCTCGGGCTGGGCATCGGCGAGACGGGTATAGCCCTCTCGATAAACCCCGTCATGCAGACGGTTACAGCCCTAACCGTGCATGAGAGAGTTAGGGGCAGGGAGGTTCATGCATACGCCCTAGGACTAGCATTGACTGGGATCGTCTTCTTGATGTACCTAAACGCCTCAGGACCCATGATGATATACGCGGCCCAGGCCCTGCTAGGCACGGGGTTCGGGCTAGCATCGGTAGCAGGGAATATATACATAATATCGCGGAGCCCCAGGGAGATAAGGTACACTGCATCGAGCCTATTCACATTCGCATTCAACCTGGGATGGGTGCTCGGCACATTATTCGCCGGCCCCCTCATGGATGCATACAGCCCGCAGGCATGGGTAAAGGCTTCAGTCATAGGGTCAATAATCGCCGGGTTATCCGCATTATCGATCCTCCCAGTAGAGAGGAGACTAAATAAGTAAATTCAATTAAAATCCTAGATCCAAATATATAATAATCCATGAGACACCTAGATATACTAGGTGATACTCGGGCATGGCCGGGACACCGGTAGGAATAGACTTTGTAAGCCTACTATTCTGGCTACTATTCCTATACCTAATACTACACCCCCAGCTACAATACAAGTCCCTGATAGGAGCTAGGCTCAAACTCATCAAGGCTATAGAGGACAAATACAAGTGGAGGGTCATAACACTCATACACAGGCAGGAGAGGGTAGGGTTCCTCGGAATACCAGTATACAGGTTCATAGACATAGACGACTCCGAAGCCGTACTAAGAGCCATCAGAACCACCCCAAAGGGACAACCCATAGCACTAATCCTACACACACCCGGAGGCCTTGTACTGGCAGCCTCACAGATCGCCAGGGCCCTTAAGAGGCATGAGGGTAAAAAGATCGTGATAATACCCCACTACGCCATGAGCGGCGGGACACTGATAGCGCTGGCAGCTGATGAGATACGCATGGACCCAGCGGCCGTCCTAGGCCCACTAGACCCACAGCTACAAACACCAAAGGGGGCATTCCCAGCGCCCAGCATCATAAAAGTCGCGGAGGAGAAGGGGGCTAACGCGTCGGATGATACACTAATCTATGCAGACGTCGCCAAGAAAGCGTTGAAGGAGATCCAGGACCTCATAGTAGAATTACTGAGAGACAAGGTAGGGGAGGAGAAGGCCAGGATGATCGCGGACAAGCTAACCAGCGGATACTACACCCACGACTACCCGATAACCGTGGAGGAGGCCAGAAGCCTTGGGCTGAACGTGTCTACAGACGTACCACCAGAGGTATACCAGCTAATGGAGCTATACCCCCAGGCCCTCCAGCAGAGGCCTGGAGTCGAATTCATACCCAGACCCCATGTACCCTACTACAACCATGGCCAGGGAGCTAGATGAGCCTAGACAGCTCGTTGGCAAGGTTCAACGCGTGCTCCCTGGTCTCTTCAATCAAACCATCCATATCACCCCTACTGATGCCGCAGGAGCTAGAGACCCACCTGGTGAACCCGTCATCCATCTTTAACAGCTTCAATAGACCCCCCTTCCTGCTTGTCCACATCCTCGGCAGCCGCCTATCCTCAATAGCACTCCCAGGATATGCTATGAGCATCTTTGAATACACCTCATCATAGGTCTTCCTAGCCACCCTAGCCATGTCATACTCTGTGAGCTCTACCGGGGATAGCGGGTTCTTCCTCCTAAACACGTAGACCTTGTCCGAGACCTTGGTGCTATAGGGGGAGTACTTGGACCAGTTCAACACTATCATCGGCCTAGTATACTTCTTGAAGATCTCCTGGATAGCCAGGTTCTCACTATTTATTCTCTTTATCAGCTGCGGAGTCTTATTATTATAGGCTAGGAGCGCATTCGCATGCCTCCTAGACGTTAATCCATATGAGAATATCGCAAGGGCAACACAAGCCTCATCCCCATGAGAATCGAATACCGAATGCGAATATCCAAGCAGGTCCCCCGCCCTCATGTTACTAATCCTTGTCACTATGTCATAAAACTGGTCGTCAGTGGTCATGTACAGCGTCCTCTCTATATCCCTTAAACCCCCATTGACTAATACTTCTTGGATCCTTGCTAATGCCTCTATGAAGGGATACTTATCTAGTATACGCCTCCCCTCCCCCCCATCATCCTCTAGAGCATACATGCCGAGTATGTATATTAGTGCCAGTACCCTTGAAGCCATTGCAGAGTAGATCATTGATATATCGTGCAAGTATACGTCCGTATACATGTAGATCCTTGACAGTAGCATATTCTCTACAACAGAGACGCCCTTGTCGAGGACCCCTATATAGAAGTTCACCAGTGCGGTGTTTGGCTTAGGCCCCGAAGATATGTCAGGGACTATTGTTAAGACGCTATAGTACCTGTTTATATCATATATACCAGACACGTTCCCAGTGTGAATGCTATCCCTTAGGATATAGTCTGTCCTGTCAACATCTATATTAGAGCTTAGCAGCCTAGATATGATACACACGGCCTCGTTAGTGATGGGATCACGGAACACTCCTTTCCCCTGGCCTTTACTAGATGCTATCTTATAGCCTCCATCCAGCTTCTGGTCCCTGACTAGTAACACGCCCTTGCATCTATCCATCCACCTGGAATCAACATAAGCCCTATAAATAATCTCCATAACAATATCCATGTTAACGGGATCTCCGTTATACCTGGGAGTGCATCCGCTGCAACTCTTAAGTTTGTCGACGATCTTCATAACAACATCCTCGTGCCTCCTCACAGTGGGGATTTTTATCTTTCCACCTCCAACATATTGTATTATTTTATCATTAAGTGCCATCTCACCCACGTGGCTCAAGGTTATATGCCCTATGTCATGAAGTAATGCCGCTGTAACAGCCTCTCCCTCCAGCTCCTCAAACTTCCTGGCAAGCTTCTCAAGCACCTCAATGATCGCGTTTGCCAGGTCCATCTCGAACCTATCACGCCCCCAACCCTCTCCCATCGCATAATTCAGGGAGGGGATAACCTGCTCCCGTATATTCCTCTTAATAGACTCCAGGGCCTCCCTCATCGTGTGGGAGACGCCCAGGCTATGCTCGAACCTTGTATGAACTGCTCCTGGATATACTAGTTGGGCTTGGCTTAACTGTTGTATCCTCCTTAACCTCTGAACCAGCGGCCTATCGACTATTGTGTCCACAAAATCTGATGGAAGCTCCACAAACCTATGCACTGTATCCTTTATGATCTTAGTTTTGACTATCTTATTCTGAAGAGTACTATTGCCTATCATAATCTTTCTCCGTCCCCCTCCCCCTCCTCTCGGCATAGAATCATCCCAACACTCATTATCCAATTATAAATACATGTATACGGGATAATATAAATTATTCGATACAAATGCAATCGTCATCCTGAGACGTTATAGAAAGTATGCATATAGCTCCCGTTTGGGCTTCCAATGGTATCGTCGTGGTAGTACTGGGCGGGCACCCCTACTACCACTATATAAGCTTTACTGTTTTATTGAGGTGCCCGGGTCTTGGTTGTAGTAACTTGTATGGAGTTTCTCCTAGGGGTGCTTTACAGCGGGCCGGCAGGTGTAGAGGACCTCAAGCGCTGGGCCAGTAGGTACTGTAGCAAGACGCCATGCCCCTGGACGGAGGAGGACCTCGACAGGGAGGTGAATATCCTAGTCTCGACGGGCCTGCTAGTTGGTAGGAATGGAGTCCTGATGCTGGAACGTGACAGGCTACATCCTGTGCATAAGAGGATTGCCGAAACCGTGTCAAGGGAGGTTAGGCCTTAGCACCCCATCGTGGGCTCACGGGACCCGCTTGATTCTACAGCCTGTATAACCTTGACTCCCCTGTCCTTCAGGCTTTTGACAATCATATATGCTTCCTGTGGTGTGTCTCCTAGTATCCTGTAATTGTAGACTATGAGTGCGACACCTTTATCCACGTCTGGCACTTCCCCCTTGTTAGCCTTTATCCACCCGCTTATTTTGACACCTTCTAGTTCCGCCCACTCCCTTATTGCGGCTTGCTGGAGGTCCTCATCTGCACCACTTATCAATACCCCGATGTATTTTCTCCTCCTGAGAAACATGTTCCTGGCACCATATATTGTGGTGTGACTGGAGGCGTATATCCCCTTGTACTTACGCCTACTAGTCCAGTATCTCTTCTAGGAGTGATAACGGGACTAGCTTGATCAACTTGCCCGACTCGTCCATGATGTAGGGTAGAGCCTCCTCCACGAGCCCCCTGTGCTTTATTATGGGTGAGAGGTAGAGGCTCCTCTGGGCCCCCACTATATTGCCCGTCTGGTAGGTGCCAGTTGCTGGCAGAACAATGGCTGTGGACCCGCCCTCCAGGGGCACCTTCAGGAATACTGGGAACTTCACCCGGGAGCCTGCGACTCTAACCTGTATCGCCGGGTGTTCATGGCCTAGTATGATTACCCTGCCATACTCTCCAGGGTCCTTGTGGCCGTGTGTTACGTGTATGTCTCCTATCTTGATGTATGGTTCCTCTATGAAGTCTGCACCCGTCTCCTTAACAACTCCACTAATATAGTTATCATGGTTCCCCCTGAGGACGAGGACCTCGCTGAATACTGTTAAAGCCTCCTCAAGGAATCGCCTCGTCTCAGCCCTCTCGGACTTCAGTAGCTTATCGAATGCATGCTTTATATCACCAGCAACTATAAGCCTCCTGGCCTTGACCCTTGAAAGCCTTCTCAGCACCACCAGCGCGTTCCTCAACTGTACTCTGGGCAGGAATACGCCCTCCCTAGCCATGGCCTCCTCATATCCAAGATGCAGGTCGGCTATAACCACATAACCCTCTACCTTGACCGCTGGGAGCCCCTCAATAGCCTCAACGCCCTCAACAATCTCTACCAGCTCCACGAAGCAGCACCAGCCATTAGTGGTTGGGAGGATAGGAGCCCTAAGGGGCTTATGTGGCGGGCCCGCCGGGATTTGAACCCGGGACTTCCGCCCTACAGGCCAGGGGGCTCTATAGGCCTACGGGTTAAGAGCCCGCCGCTCTACCAGGCTGAGCTACGGGCCCACTCGTCCAAGTGAGGCTTGATAGCTGGACGGGCTTATATCCTTATTCCCTCATCTGGCAACGTAAATGTTGTCCTTGCTCCTGATTATCCGTAGCGTAACGTGTTTACCCGGGTTCATGGGCTCCCTCCCCACCACTGCTATTACACGCTGCATCCTTGCATCCACAGCCAGCTGCTCCCCCCGGTGCCATCCTGGTCCTATGATGCGTGCCTTAACCCTGTCTCCCACCCTATATATCTCCGGGGTTTTGGGTGCCTTCTTGAAGCCTAGCTCCCATGGCTCTACAAGTAGCCTGTACCTGGTCCTTTCTTCGAGTCTCCTCAGCCACTTGTAGAATCTATGCCAGCTCCATGGTTTGACGCCTTGAGGCTTCCTACCCCACTTGTGGATCTGGAAGTTCTGTATGAGGACTCCTGTAGGCCATCCAGCCTTTACACCAGCACCGACGCTTTTAGCCCATTCTATTAGCTTTAGCATGTCATCCTCATTAACCCCCGGCAGGACTACTGGTGTCAGTACAACGTCTATCCTAGTATTGTCTATTATCCACTCTGCTATTTCAAGGATCCTGGCAGGATCATACCAGTCTACCCCAGCTAGTTTCCTGGCTTTCCTCTCATCTACAGAGTCTATGCTGAGGTTGATCCTGTCTAGCCCAGCCTTGTCTAGACTCTCGGCCAGTTTTTTCGATAGGAACCCTCCATGGGTCTCTATAGCCACCCTATCGATGCCCGGCGCGTCCTTGAGCATCCTTATTATGTCGGGTATCCCCGGGTGTGATAGTGGCTCCCCGACCCCGTCTATCAAGGCCTCCACTCCCCCGCCCTTATACTCTGCAACCCTTCCAACCCACTCTACCAGCCATTCGGGGTCCACCATATACTCTGCCTGCCTAGTCGTGCTGGCAGGCCCCGCATCTACGCTACAGAATATGCAGGAGTGGGGGCACCACGTGTATGGCCTCACCTGCACAATGTTTGAGCCCCTATCTATAAC
>JALWGG010000228.1 GCA_027013765.1 Acidilobaceae archaeon | reverse complement strand
TGCCTGTTCCTAGCTATCTCCTCGGGGCTCCCCTCAGCTATCTTCTCTCCGAAGTGAAGCACGACGATCCTCTCGGCGAAGTTCATTACCGCCCTCATAACGTGCTCTACCATGATGATCGTTATACCCGTCTTAGAGATTTTTAGCAGGGTCTCAACGAGCGAGTCGACCTCCCTCGGCCTCAGGCCTGCTGCTATCTCGTCCAGCAATAGCAGGCTAGGCCTGGTTGCTAGGGCCCTGGCTAGCTCAAGCCTCTTCTTCTCAACCAGGTTGAGGTCCTTGGCTAGCATATCCTCCTTACCCTCAAGTCCCGCGATCTTGATCGATTCCCTGGCGATCCTCCTTGCCTCGCTTATCGACTGGGTCCTCATGAGCGCGCCAACCACTACATTATCTTCAACGGTCATGTTTGCCAGCGGCCTTACTATCTGGAAGGTCCTCGCTATCCCGGCGATACTCCTCTTGTAGGGGGGCCAGCTGGTTATGTCGGTGCCCCTGTAGAGTATCCTCCCCTCGTCTGGCCTGTATATCCCTGTTATAACGTTGAAGAGCGTCGTCTTCCCGGCACCGTTGGGGCCTATGAGGCCCAGCCTCTCCCCCTCGGCTACTGTCATGCTTACACCCTTAAGCGCGACCAGTCCCCCAAACCTCTTGTATATGTTGTCAAGCTCTAGTATGGGCTTCACTTTAACACACCCCTCTTCCTAAGGTATCCTAGGACCCCTTCAGGCGCGAATAGGGATATGAGTAGTAGTATCACTCCTAGGACGGCCACGTGGAGCCCGTATACCCTTGGTATTGCCTGGACTATGTTGGCCCTTACATATTCTGATATTGGGATGAAGATGAATGATCCGACAACCGGGCCTAGGAACGTGTAGATGCCCCCGATTATGCCTGCCACGGATATGTATGTCGATATTGTTATCAGGTCGAATACGGCGAAGGGGTCTACGTATCTAAACCTGACGGCATATAACCCCCCGGCGACTCCCGTGAAGAAGCCGCTTATAGCCAGGGCTATGACCTTGTATTTGAACGTGTTTATCCCCAGGGTCTGGGCTACAAGCTCATCCTCCCTTATAGTCTGTAGGTAGTATCCGGTCCTGGAGTTTATGATCCTCCACAATATTACCAGTTCGAGGGCTAACACTGCCATTGCCAGGTATGAGTATACCGTGGCGCCCTTGAACTGTATATAGTAGAGCCTCCTCTCGCTTATAGTCATCTGGAGGCCGGAGGAGCCGCCCACATAGTCCCAGTGGGCGAATGTCAACTTAAAGATCTCCCCCAGGGCTATCGTGGCTAGCGTGAACCAGTGGCTCCTCAGCCTTAACAGCATAGGGCTGAGGGCTACGCCTAAGAGGCCTGCTACTACTCCTGCAAAGATAAGCCCTATCCAGGGGGTGACTCCATAGTATATCATGAGCACCATGACGGTGTAGCCCCCTACCCCGAAGAATACCGCGTGGCCTAGGCTGAATAGGCCAGTATACCCCATGAGGAGGTTCCACGCCATAGCCGCGATCCCGAACATGAGTGCAAGGAATATCATGTTGACGTAGAACGCCCTGCCTAGGGAGTCTAGTAGTATGGGTAGGATGAGCAGGATGACGGCCCCTGCTATAATGTATTGGTTAAGCTTCATAACATCACCCCTTCCCGAACAGCCCCGTGGGCTTAACGAGTATGATCATGAGGAATATCAGGAAGGCTACAACATCCTTCAGGGCCGGTTCTATGAATAACGCGCTCACGCTCTCCGCAACACCTATAATAATCCCCCCTGCATAGGCCCCATACACGTTGCCGAATCCCCCTAGGACGACTGCTATAAACGCTATTAAGGCGAAGAAGCCGCCCATCTCAGGGAATATGGGGTAGAAGAGGGTTGCAAGTCCTCCCCCTATAGCCGCTACACCCACGCCAATGCCGAATGCTATATCATATATGCGGGAGACGTTTATGCCCATTAACTGTGCAACCCTCCGGTCCTGGGAGGTTGCACGTATAGCTATCCCCAGATCCGTCCTATGGAGTAGTATGTAGAGTATCAGGAGGACGATGAGGGATGATATGAATATTAGTAGCTTTGAGAGGGGTATAATAGTGAATCCCAAGTCGATATATTTATCCATGTATCCTGAGACCAGCCTACGCGTATAGGGGCCGAACGCGGCCTGGACGCCATACCTTATGATCATCAGGATGGCGAATGTAGCCGCTATCTGGGTCAATAGGGGTGCATCGAGGATCCTATTAATAACCGACCGCTGGACAAGCACGCCGAGGAGGAATATCGGGGCGAATGCAAGTATGGACCCGACTACCGGGTCGAGGCCTATGCTAATGAATAGGAAGTATGTAAATAGTGCTCCAAGCATCATGAAGTCTCCATGGGCGAAGTTTATGATCTCCATGACACCCCAAATAAGTGCCAGGCCCATTGCAACTAGTGCATATGCCCCTCCAATCATGATCCCATCTATTACCGCCGACGCGATGGAGCCTGGATCCATACCTTAACACACCCCCAGCTAATCCATATCATACAGGCCAGTCCACAGGGCATGGTCTTAATAAAAT
>JALWGG010000227.1 GCA_027013765.1 Acidilobaceae archaeon | reverse complement strand
ACCCCCAGGAATGCAAGGACCACGACCAATAATCTCCCCACCCCCTCCAGGGGCAGAGTGAGCAGGTATGCGGCTGAGAATGCCGGGGAAGCCTTGTAGGCGCCATACCCTATAATGAAGCCGATAAACCCCCCGGTTAAGGCTCCCAGGAGTCTAGCCACAATGCCATCAAACGTGACGAAAGCCGCGTAGACCATAAGCCCGGCTAGGATCAGGCTGGAGAGCTTCCTAGCCCACCGGGGGCTTGAGAATACTACAAGAACCCCAGCAGCACTCATGAATACACCGGGAATCCATGACACCGCCTCCACCCCCTATAGTAGTAGCGACAGCCCCAGCTCGTCATGCAGCAAAACCCCGCCCCTAACCCACTCAGCCACTCCGGGGACCGACAGTAGTGCGAGGACCTCGTCTGGGGCTAGTAGTATGGGTGTCAGGCCAACCGGGATCCTGCCCCTCTCCACGTCTATCCTAGCCAGGGGCTTAACCCTGCTATACTCGTCTCTAACCACCACGACGTTGTACCCGTTAACCACCACCGTTGCCCCCGCGCTCCTGCCATACTCGATATACCTTGAGGTGAGGCTGGGAGCCACCTCCCTCCTACCCCACCCACACCCGTTCAGGGCATTCAAGGTCCTCAACACGGCCTCTATAGCCCTCAGGGCATCGCCGCGGCTAGGCATAGTGTCGTCCCAGCCCAGGACATACCTTACCAGGGGGTTAAGTGCCAGGGCCGCCGTGTAGTCTAGCCACTGTAGCTCCCAGAGGAGGTCCTCCCCTATGCACCCGAGCTCAAGGGCCAGGAGGGGTAGGGGCTTAGGGCTCCTACCAGGAGCCTGGTCCATGGCCGCTGATGCGGCGTGGTGGGCCTTGGCTATCACCCACTCATATGAGCCGTTGTATAGGTCTATCCATGCAGGCTTCAATAGGCTCATAGCCAGTCCTAGAAGCCTGTCCCTATGTACCGGCTCAGCCCCCTCAACCATTACGGGCCCCTGATATATAGCCTCCTCCAGGCGCTATTACCGTTTAACGCTACATGCCCCAAGGGACTTGAGCATCCGTAGCACCAGGTAGAGGCCCCTCCTAACCTCCGGGTCGGCGAGCATCCTCATAACCTCTGAAAGGCTCGGAGGCTTATCAAGATCCGGTATACCATCCCTGGCGATACACTCCACCTTATCCCTAGCGCTATCGGCAAGCTCAAGAAGGGACGGGTCCCCGCTAGTGAGGACCTTGACTAGTGTCACGGCTAGTGCATCCACAAGCCCCTGCTCCTCCTCTATCCACTCCTCGATCCTAGAAACCTTCTCCTCGATCCTGGCAACCCTCTCCTCCACACTCATTAGCATCAGACCCCCTAGACCCGCTAACCATGGTCCACTATCCGGTTATATAAGGAGTGTATGATGCCCAGTATTGAGGCTAGACAGAATCTAGGCCAGGTCCTCTCGGGGCTCCAGCTTTCATATACTGTGATCCTTACAGCGTCAGGACGCCGTTGTTGACTAGCAGCTTCTCCCCCGCCCACACGCTGGCCCTGAGGGGCATCATATCAACGTGTACTGGGCAGCTCCACTCTGCCCCGGTCCTGTCGCCGAGCGGGTCCCCTGCTGCTATGTGGATGCCGGGAATCTTCTCGTCGTGGAGCATGTTCCCTATAGGCTCTTTGATGAAGATGTTACTCCCTATGCCGACCTCTCCTATTCTAACCCCGCACTCGTGCCTCTTCAGGTACTCGATCAACTCTCCCGACAGGTCTCCGCTCCAGTCTACAATGTACCCGTCCTCGATCACTAGCCTGGCCCTGACGCCTCCTAGGAGGCCATACTTCATGCTAAAATAGTCCCCTAGGACCCCGTCCACTGCTAGGACGCCGTTGACGTTAACGGGGGTCGTGTATACTTCCCCGGGAGGCCAGTTCCCCCACTCGCCCCTGCCTATTATACCAGTGTCGGGGACCCACCTGTACCCTCCAACCTCTACTTTCAGCTTGGTCCCCCCGGGGCTCTCGGCCACTATGAGGTCCTCACCCCTCAACTCTCCATGGAGCCTCCTGGTGACCTCGGCTACCTGCATGCAGTTAGACGCCTTGGATAGGATCTCTGGTGTAGCCTTGGGCATGTGCACATGCCTAGCCCCGGCGCTGGTCAATGCCTCTATGAGGCCCGCCCTGAATCCCAGCTCTCCGGGCTTGACCCCTGCAACATAGAATGAGGCGCTAGGCCTCTCACTATCTATATAATCCCTCAGGGGGCCTGGTAGCTCCTTAAGGGGTCTCCCGAGCCTGTCGATATCAACCCCCACAACCTCAGCCATTATTATCTCAGACGCGCTTGCCAGGATCTTATACACTTCCCTGCTACCTGCATCGTGGAAGACCATGATCCTGTCTCCCTTGCCGAGCCCCAGGCAAGATACCATTGAAGAGGCGATACCGGAGGCGATGCTGTACATGCTATGCACCAGTAGCCCGTGTGGATAGGGGAGGTTAAATCGTGTCAGCCTCTTGCCCTAACCTCATCCCCCTGGGGGTCAGTGGAGGCGCATTTCATCACCCATGTATACACTAATGCCTCGGCTTTATTTACCGGGCATGCAACCACTGCTAGGTGTAGGGTGGGTGGAGTGCAGCACATGGATGTGCCAGTGGTATCCCTGGTGGGTAGGAGCACGATAGTGATGCGTGAAGACGACACGGTATCGGCAGCTATAGAGAAGATGAGCCGCGAGAATGTGGGGAGCGTCGTTATAGTAGATGACTCGATGAAGCCCATAGGAATATTCACTGAGAGGGACCTCCTTATGAGGGTGTGCGCCCGCGGCCTAGACCCCAGTGGGACCAGGCTGAGGGATGTAATGACCAGGAACCCACTGACGATAAGGGAGAACGAGACCGTCAGGAAGGCCCTGGACATGATGATACACTTCGGCTTCAGGCACCTACCCGTAGTGGACCCGGAAGGGAGGCTTGTAGGTGTAATAAGCATAAGGGACCTCTCAAGGGCCCTAGCAAGCGAGGTCGACGTTGAGGAGCTACACTCAGCAGGCTAACCGGGGGGTTGGAAAGCTACTGTAGGGCCCCTAGCCGGGGAGGCTGGAGTGCTGGGAGTATTCAGGTATGAGGATAAGCTTGGTAGGAGGCTTGTAGTGATACTCCAGGGCTACCCATGCGCCTATGGCAAGTGCACGTTCTGCCCCTTCGCCCTGGAGCAGACCCTCCACCCAGCCAAGCTGTTCGAAGCGAACAGCAGGATCATCGGGGAGGCCTTGAAGGTCAAGGAGTCTTGGGGGCCCGAGAGGGTCGCCGTATTCAACGGCGGGAGCATCCACGAGCTCCCATACAAGGTCCTGGAGGACCTGAGGCCCCTCGCATCCGGGACTGTATTCGAGGTTGAGGAGAGGAGCGAGTATGTGGATATAGACTCCGTGAGGAGGCTACTACAGCTCTTCGAGCCGAGGAGGCTGGTCGTCAGGATAGGGTTCGAGACGGTTGACGAGAGGATAAGGAACGAGGTCCTCGGCAAGGACATGCCAGACACGGAGCTGGAGAGGATATACAGGCTCAGGCTGGAGACTAGGAGGATGGGGCTGCCAGTCGAGTTCTGGACATACCTGCTATTCGGCATGGAGGGTATACCGGAGGAGAGCGTCGTGAGGAGCCTGAAGGCCTTTAAGAGGATGTTCGACGGCGTGATCGCTATAAGGTATAGGAGGTATAGCCCGAGCCACCCAAGACCCGTAGGGGTCAGCAGGGGGCTAGCCAGGATCCTGGAGGAGCATGCAGACCTAGTTGACTGGGGTGGAGACCAGTGGGTGATAGCAGGGAGGCAGGGGAGTGCCCAGAAGTAGTCTGGAGTGGGGATGAGCTGGACTGGGTAAAGCCCCGGGGGGCCAGGGAATACCTACGGGGAGTGGGCTACAGATACCTTAAAGGCTACCCATTCGACGACGGGTATGAGAGGCTACTCAGGGAGTATAGGCCTAGTAGGAGGTATAAGCTAGCCCTGATACTTCCGTGCAGCTATGGGAAGCCCTACAGCCAAAGCTACATCCACTACCTGATAAGGTCTAGGATCGCGGGATACATCAAGAAGGGGGTGGTGCACGAGGTCATAGTGACGAATGCAGGAGTCGTCCCCAGGGAGCTCGACGAGCACTGGCCATACACAGCCTATGACTGGAACCCGGGGCACGAGACCCAGGCAATCAGGGAGTGCTACAGGAGGGTCCTAGCAGAGAGGCTTAGGGGATACATGGAGAAGTACTCAAGCTACTATGAAAGATGGGCGGCATACCTAAGATGGGACAGCGACTCGTGGAAGGCTGTGGTGGACGCGTCAAGGAGCCTCGGCATAGAGATTGTAAACTTAGCTCCTAGGAGCGTGCCTTGGGGGGAAGTAGAGGAGGCCGGGCTGGGGCTAGGGTATGACTCCGACCCGGATATAATACTAGTAACTAGGACTGGGCTAGGGGCCCTTGCAAGGGGCCTAGAGGAGTTATTGGGAGCGCCTCATAGTTAAGTTATAAGAGCCCCGCCCCACAAGTCATCTTGGAGGAGCATGCTGGAGAATAGCACGTATAGAGGGTGGAGGATTGGCAAAGATCAGAGTGCTAGGCAGCGGTAGGGAGGTCGGCAGGGCAGCCATACTAGTCGAGGATGGCAGGGGTAGAGGCCTCCTACTAGACTACGGCGTCAACTTCGACGACCAGGATAACCCAATATTCCCCGGCCACGTGAGGCCCAGGGACCTGGACGGGGTTGTATTGACCCACAGCCACCTGGATCACGTGGGCGCCGCCCCGAGCCTGTTCATAAGCGTGATGCCCCCCCTCTACGGGACGCCGCTCACGCTAGACGTGTCAAGGCTGCTACTATATGACATGATAAAGCTCAACGGGCCCATGCTACCCTTCGACGAGTACAGTGTCGACGAGATGCTGGCCAAGGCGACTAGCATAAGCTACGGGGAGGAGGTTAATACAGGCTCCTTCACATTCAAGCTACTTGATAGCGGCCATATACCGGGGAGCGCGTCAGTCCTAGTAGAGGTGGACGGGTCCAGGATACTGTATACAAGCGACGTGAACAATATCTACACGAAGCTAGTAGCACCAGCAAAGCTTGAGGGGGTAGAGGCAGAGACGGTGATAATCGAGTCGACATATGGCGACTCAAACCACCCGCCCAGGAGGGAGACGGAGGAGAGGTTCTACCAGTCGGTCAGGGAGGTCGTCGAGGCCGGGGGGACGGTGCTAGTCCCCGCATTCAGCGTCTCCAGGGGGCAGGAGGTGATGGCTATACTGGCGGAGAGGGGCTTCGAGTACCCTGTATGGGTTGATGGCATGATCAGGCAGGTGACGGAGCTGTACCTGGCCCACCCTAGATACATATACAGGCCAAGCCTCCTGGAATCGGCTATAATAGACTTCAGGATGGTCAGGGGGTGGCAGGACCGTAGGAGGGCCTACAAGAAGCCTGGAGTGATAATTGCCAGCAGCGGCATGATCAAGGGGGGCCCCAGCCTATACTACCTGAAGAAGATGGCCACCAATGAGAGGAATGCCGTATTCCTAGTCAGCTACCAGGCCCCCGGCACCAATGGGAGGCAGATCATAGAGAGGGGGACTTACGGTGAGGAGGAGATCCCTGTCAAGGCGAGGGTGGAGTGGTTCGACCTGTCGAGTCACATAGACCAGAACGGCATAATAGAGGTCCTCAGGGGTATTAGGGGCGTCGAGAGGGTGGTCCTAGTACACGGAGACCCCCAGGCCCAGGAGGCCCTATCCACTAGGATAAGGGAGGAGCTCGGGCTAGACGTAGAGACCCCAGGCTCGGGGGATTTCATAGAAGCCTAGCATCAATGCCATGCATGTACCTCCATTTTAAACCAGCTGGCACACAAGTTATGACCGTGCTGTAGGCCATGATCGATAGGGAGATTGCCAGGAGGGCTTGGAGGATAGCATGGCCCCTGATGGTGGCCGAGAGCCTGGACAGCATACTATGGATCATAGACACGTTCTTCGTCTCCCTCCTGGGAGACACTGCGGTCGCAGCAGTAGGGGTCGGAGGCTACCTGGGCTGGCTCTTCTTCGTCGGATCCACAATGATGTATATGGGGGCCCTGGTCCTGGCGAGCCAGGCGATAGGAGCTGGCAGGGGCGGGGACGCTGGGAGGATAATTGGGGAGTCGGTCACCAGCAACACGGTCCTAGCAGTTCCTATAGGCCTCATCGGCTACTATGCAGCGGAGCCCATGCTAATACTCCTAAACGCGCGGGGGGAGGTCCTCGCTGAGGCTGTGGACTACTTTAGGGTCAGGGCCCTAGGGCTCCCGGTAGTGTATGCATACCTAGTCTATGACGCCGCCTATAGGGCGGCCGGCCTAACCAGGCCTGTACTAGTGGCTACCGGCGGGGGGGTTATAGTGAACACCATCCTAGACCCCCTCCTAATACTCGGTATAGGACCCTTCCCAGCCATGGGGGTTGCAGGCGCCTCCCTGGCATCGGTGATAGCGACTATGGTCAACCTAGCTATACTACATGTAAATACCACAGTGCTAGGCTTCAGGGTTAAACCGGTCAAGCCCTCGGCATGGGCCCTTAAGGCGGCCAGAGTCGGGCTCCCAAGCATGGTTGAGAGGCTGGCATTCGTCACCGGGAACGTTGCCTATATCGGGAGCGTCGCCGGGTGCGGTGACAAGCCGCTTGCGGCCCACACGATAGGGGTGAGGATAGAGTCCCTAGCCTTCCTGCCCATGTTCAGCATTGCTACAGCTGCTGGAAGCATGGTTGGGCAGGAGGTTGGAGGCGGTAGGGTGCTTGAGGCTAGGAGGGTTGGATGGGAGATCGGCAAGGCTAGCCTGCTCTTCGGCGGGCTGACTGGGGCGGTCCTAGTACTTGGCTCAGGATTCATGCCCCTACTATTCACCGAGGACCCGGAGGTTGCACGGTTATCCAGGATCTACCTGGTGATAGCGGGGCTAACCGAGCCAGCGCTTGGGCTTGAGATGACTATTGCACAGACGATCAGGGGTGCTGGAAACACTATTGTACCGACCATAGTAAACCTGGCTAGCCTCTATACTCTACGCGTCATCCCAGCCTACATACTACCGGGCTACATGCCCCCAGGATTATGCGTTCTAGGGGCTTGGAGCGCCATGGCGCTAGATGTCGTGGGGAGAGGTGTAGCCTTATCGGTTATATATAGGAGGTATTTTACCAGGCTGGCAAGGAGGCTTGTCTAGCAGCCCAGGCCAGCCTGCTGGGCCAGGTACCACTCATACTCGCGGAGGTCCTGCATAGTCATCTTGTATACCCGGGCTCCCCCGCGCTCTAATATAGCCTTCCCCATTCCAACCACCATATAATTATCAACTGTAGTCGAGCAGTTATAAGGATGTGCCGTGCAGTAGTTCGACTATAGCCTAGGGTCCAGGGTGTGGCATGGAGGCTGGTTAAGGTATTTAAGCACCTCTACCATTACTAGAATCTAAACACGGTTGATGTGGGTAGAGGAGAACATTTATGGAGGGGGTCGGCAGAGGAGTCTACAGGCACTCCTGCCCCAACTGTGGAGGTCCTGCAAGCGAGGGTAGGCTCACTAGCATTGGAGTATGCGAGAGGTGCATACCCCCGGGTGTAGACCCCGGGGAGGGCATGGAGGCGGTATACAATGCATTAAGGAAGCTAGGCACCCTCAAGAGGTATGGGGAGCTATACAGGCTTGAGGAGGGGTCCAGGAGGCTCATCGGGTTCTTCGAGGAGCTTGTAGGCTCGCGGCCCTGGGGGGCTCAGAGGACCTGGATCAGGAGGCTGGTCAGGGGGGACAGCTTCTCAATAATAGCACCCACAGGCACGGGGAAGACTACATTTGGAGCGGTGGCAGCATTATACCTGGCGTGCAGGGAGGGCGGGAGGAGCTATATAATACTCCCCACAACCACCCTAGTCCTACAGGTCCTCAAGAAGCTTGAAGCCCTATCCAGCAGCTGCAAGCCCCGCATACTAGGCTTCCACAGCAGGATGCCTAGGAAGACCAGGCTGGAGGCGCTGGAGAAGCTTGAAGC
>JALWGG010000226.1 GCA_027013765.1 Acidilobaceae archaeon | reverse complement strand
GTATTGATGAGATTTTAGAGGAGTATCCCCAGCTAAACAAGGAGATGATTCTTGAGGCAATAGCTCTTGCAGCCGAGCTCCTTAGGAGGGAGAGGCGTGTCATACCGATTTCTGCTTGATGAAAACGTACCCAGAACAATTTTTAAGCTACTAAGACAGAAAGGCTTCCACGCTGAATATGTACCTCAAGGTGTTGATGATAGAACAGTTATTAAAATAGCTAGAGAAAAAGAACTTAATATTAATTAAGAGATAGCGATTTTGCTGATGAGTTGAGGTACCCGCCTAACTCTCATCCGGGCATTATTGTGCTCCGCATCCATCCCTCACTACAAGGGTGATGGCTGAACGCCTTGTATTCTTGTTGGAGAATATCAAAGAGCTGAACGGGAAGATTATAATAGTATATAATGATAGGATAGGGATTATTGGAAGATAGTAGTTTTCCATAATATTACCGGTTAGGTGGTGGGCCCGCGGGGATTTGAACCCCGGACCTCCGCCGTGTAAGGGCGGCGTCCTGACCAGGCTAGACGACGGGCCCTTGGGGGCTTGTGCCCCGTCCATTCATGGTATATTGTTGTTGGGCTATTAAGTTTTTCAGGGTTTGATTGATGGGTATGAGATGTTTGTGGTTGTGTTTGGAAAGAGGGTTTATATTTTTATAATTAGGTTATTGGGGTTTGGCTTGTTATTTTTTCCTGGAGGATAGTGCTACTGCTATTACTCCTAGTAGTATTGCTACTCCTCCTATCCCCCTGGCGATCATGTCTTCTGGTTTTAGCTTGTCTACCTTCTCTTTAACTGAGTCCATTTTTGCTGATAGCTCGTCCATCTTCTTTGTGAGCTCTGTTATTGCTTGGCTCGTGTCTTGTGTTGTGTTTCCTAGGTTTTCTAGCTTGGCTAGTATGTTGTCTGTCTTGGCTGCCATTAGGCCTAGTTGCGTGTCTACTAGTGCTAGCTTGTCTCCTACCGCTACTACTTTCGGCTTGAGGTCTTCTACTAGTACTGTTTCTATGTTTCCGGTGTGGTCTATTATTTTAGCCACGCCGTCTTGGACGTGGAGTATGAATCCTGCTATGTCGTTTATCCTGGCCATTGCCTGGGTTATGTTCTTGTTCCCGTCTTCAACTGCTTTTGCCAGGTCTTGTAGGTTTATTGTCACCTCTCCTATCGAGGTTTTTATCGTGTATATGTCTCCCGTTATGTTTTCTATTGTTGCTTGTAGGCTTGATATTGATGCCACTACTAGCCCTATGCTGGTATTTACTATTGCGAATCCGTTGGCTACTTCCTGGATTGAGGCGTTTACTCCTGAGAGTAGGTCCTCCATGCTTCCTAGCATTGCTATTATCGTGTCCCCGTTACTAGTCACTATGGTCTCTATCCTTTCGGCCCTTGATAGTAGATCGCTTATACCGTTTGACACGTCCTGGGTCATGTTTACTAGTAGTAGCGTCTTGCCCTGGACCTCCTCCATGATCCCTACAAGCCTGGTCACGTTGAGGCTTGTTAGTGTCGAGTTGATCTCCTCAAGGTAGCTTGTCAGGGTTTGGCTTAGCTGCTCCAGCTCTGATAGGGTGGCCCTAACCTCCTCGCCCCACTCGTCCACCTTGCCCGTTATGTTGATGGAGTATACGTAGCCTGCCCCTATGTAGTGGGCCCCGGCGTAGACAGCGTGGACTACTACCGTGTAGGTCCCTGTCGTTGGTGGGGTTAGTCTTGCTATGTATACCCCGTCCCCTGCCTCCTCCAGCGACACGTCTAGGCTCGGCAACGCCTCAGCCCATACGCTGTCGGGCTTTACAAGCTTCTCCCCGTAGTAGAAGGCGAATAGGAGCCTAGCCTCTCTGCCCGGCTCTGTGAGTGCTGTGCCGTAGGATACTACCCTGCCTATGGGGGCTATGTATGGCCCCTCCCTTACCTCCTGTAGTGGTGGCGTGATCTTGACCTCCACGGTTTCGGCATCCTCCGTTGATATGTGTGGGTCTGCAACGTTCGCCTGTAGTGTGTAGCTACCTGCCGGTAGCCTGATGCTGATTACAGCCTTCCCATCGACGCCGGTCTTCCCTGATGCTATGGCGACGCTACCACCGCTCACGTTTGCATATAGCGTTACCCATACCCCACCTATCGGGGCTCCCGTGTCTAGGCTCCTGGCGGTGACCTCTACTGGTAGTGGGAGGGTCTCTATCCAGGTCTTGGGCACGTTTATCCTGGTGGAGGCCCTCTCATAGACTTTTATGGTGATCGTCCTGCTCCAGGATGGGGCGTCGTCCTGGCTGCCGGAGTATCTTGCTCTCAGGATCCACTCGCCCCTGCCTGTTAGGCCTATATCCACTGTGGCTTTGCCGTCGTCCCCCGTCACTGCAGTTGCCAGTGGGGTCCAGGTTCCGTGGTCTAGCTTCTCTATCGTCACAACCCTGCCCTTCAGGGGTTCTCCTGTGATGCTTGCCAGTGTGATGGTTGCCTTGACGCTCTCCCCTACGTGGGCTAGCTTCTTGTCCACGTCGAACTTTAGTATGGTCCCTTGCCTGAGGCCTATGTGGTTGTATACTATTACTGTGACTTTATCGGGGTTGCTTGGCTGCCCCCTGACTAGTAGTGTGTCTCCCGCTGTTGACGTGGTGTAGTCGATCTGGTATATGTCTGAGACTCCCTCCACCTCCAGGCTGTATACTGGCTCCATATCGTCTACGCTTACAACGATCACGTAGCCGACCGCCGCTATGTATAGTGCTGGGGAGCCGTAGTAGTAGCCCTTAGCCATTACCGGGTATGAGGCCTTGTAGCCGTCTAGGGTTATCACCTTCTCAACCCTGAGGTCCTCGGGGTCTAGGAATATCAGCCTGGGCGTGTCTCCATCCTTGTCGAGCACAGCTATATGATACCTCCCCTGGGAGTCCACCACTATCTTGACGTTGGAGTACAGCCCGTCCTTCTTGAACTCGGGGTTCTCAAGGATCTTCAAGCTACCCCAGCCATACTTGTACACGTATAACTCATCCGACCCGTCGAAGCCCGCAATGTATGGGTACACACCGTCGCTATAGCTCCAGTAAGCCGGCTGCCTGGTATTGGGGTAGAATAGCATGTTCGCTCTGGCATTCTCACCCTTGGAGCCGAAGTCGTGGACTATACACTTCTCCAGGTTCAGGCTACCATCCTCAGTGCTGAATACCATGAATGCTACCGGGTAGTTCCCTCCCTTGAGCCTTATAGCAGTTATAATCCTGGACCCGTCGGTGGCCGTGGGCTTAACCTTAGGGGAGAGGTATAGCTCCCCGCCGCATGCCTCCTCCACAGTGCTCAGTTGGATCTTGTACCAGTTGGTACTCCCGCTCTCGCCGTAGACGTATTTTATTATACCTATCCTAACATAATACTTGCCCCCTGAATAATCATATCCGTCAACTGGTACAATGTAGACTGTATCCCCATCCTTGTAATAGTATATATAATCTACACTACCCACATATACATCCGTTGCTGTCAGTGTATCCTTGCTTATGATCCTTGCATCTGTCACGGCTACTTGTAATACTTCTTTGTCCCCTATTTCAAGTAGCTTATAGCCTGGCCAGCCTATGCCTTCAACATAATCTCTTCCCGATATGTTGTAGAAGAATGTCCAGGACCATTTGCCGAGGTATTGCCCGGTGACTGCTAGGTATGGTAGCTGGCTCCCACCCTCATACCTGGTGAATAGTATCGATGACCAGTACCTTCTGAGTGTCGGGTTACTGAATGTGGCTTTGAATATCTCCTTGAATGGGTCACTCGGCTGTGCTGCTGTCGTGTATGGTGTGAGCTGGATTATGAGTAGGAGTAGGAGGGCTGTTGCCCATATAACCCTCTTATTCACCCATCGACACCGGAATACTTCAATAATTGTGCCTCTATTTATCTGTTTAGTTTTAGATTATATGTATATAAACTGTATATAATGGCTCTAGATATATTATTTATATTGAATATAATATATGTAAATTAATAATGGCTGCCCGGGGTGATCCTCAGGCCAGCCTGACTATATCCCTGCCGGGGTGCTTTAGGAGTAGTGCCTTAGCCCCCTCCCGGGTGCACCAGCCTGTGAGCATTGCTTGCGTATTGTAGTATGCGTAGGCCTCTCCGCGGCGTGTTACCGCTATTAGTCCTATAGCGTTCCCAGCCTCTTCTGGTAGCTGGCTTGATAGTTCTTCTAGCGCCTCATGTAGCTTGTATCCTTTTGATAGGAGGTGGTCTAGCCTGTATAGTGGTTGTGCCATTATTATCGCCTCTCCCAGCCCTGTGGAGGAGCCTGCCATCCTGGGTGTTGCCAGGAATCCTGCCCCTGGTATTGGGGTGTCTCCCACCCTACCTGGGAGTTTTAGCCATACTCCGCCTGTGCTTGTAGCTGCTGCTAGGTCTCCATCGTGTAGTGCCGCTGCCCCCACGGTGTCTAGGAGGCCTGCCTTCTCTATGATCCCCCTGTTGCCCTGGTAGTATTGCTGTGCCCCCCTCCTATACTCTTCCAGTAGGGTCTTGTACCTTTCTAGTATGTGTTGTGGGGGTGGCTGGGCTTCCTCTAGGCCCAGCCTCTTGGCTAGTGTATCGGCGCCGCTGCCTGCTATTATTATGTGGTCTGTCTCCTCCATGACTATCCTTGCTAGCCTTACCGGGTTCCTGGGGTATCTCACGGCTGCTACCGCCCCTGGTTTCCTGTTGCTCGCCATTATTCCTGCATCCATCTCCCTCTCTCCCTGTAGGTTGAGTGCGCTTCCTAGCCCCGCGTTGAATAGGCCTGTGTCTTCCATGTATACTACTGCCTCTACAACCATGTCTATTGGGTCGTCGTGTTCGAATCCGTATCTGCACGCCTCTGCAAGCTCCCTGAGCCTTGGCCCTTGGTCTCCTGTTATCCTCCCTGCTCCGCCGTGTACTAGTAGGATCTTCATTGGAACACCTCTTCTATCACGTCCTCCTCTGGGGTGGCCCATTCTGCTACAAGGTCTATATCGCCGCCTCCACGCCTCTCCCTGCACTCGTCTATCTTGACTAGTGCTGGTAGCCTTGTCATGCTCCCTATAACTACCGCTTCCCCGGGGTTGAGGCTTGGGAGTAGTGTTGTTAGGTCGTCGCTTAGCTCCTCGCTGGCTGCCTGGACGTATCTTATATCCTGGGGTTCTACCATCCTGAGTATTATCTTGTTGTTGGTCTGGCTTAGCACGTCCGCGTCCACGTTCTTGGGCCTCTGGCTGACTAGTGCCAGTCCTATGCCGAACTTCCTCCCCTCCCTGGCAAGCCTGGCAGCCCAGTACTTTGTTAGTGTGTTGCTGTTTGATGGTATGAGGACGTGTGCCTCCTCTATGAATACTAGGAGGGGCTTCGGGTAGCCCCTGCCCCCGCCCCTATAATTCTTCCTCTCCTGCAGTATCCTCCTTAGGTAGTGGCTTGCTACTGCGTCGGCCCCCTGCTCGTCCAGGCTTGAGAGGTCGAATACCGTGAGCTTGCCCGGCTCTATTATGTTCTCCAGCCTCAGGGGCGTGCCCGGGTTTAGGGCGTCGGAGTAGTAGTCGTGTAGGTCGTCTAGCTTGTTCAGCACCCCCTGGACCTGGTCGGGCTTAACACCCTGGGGCGGGTTAGGGGCCCTGAGGTCCTCGCCCAGCCTGACCTCCCTGGTGGATCCCCCCATGAGGGCCTCCACTAGCCTCCTGGCCGTGTCGAGGACCTCTGAGCCCCTGACCAGCCCCCTCCGGTAGAATTCCAATGCATTCCTCCAGGCCCACCTCAGGATCCTCTCCTGGTTTGTGGCCTGCGGGGGCATCCTGACTAGCTGCATAAGCTCCCTGAAGCTTAGGGATGCCGGGTTCACCGAGGCGGGGCTCCATATCCTAGCCCTACCTCCCAGGCCGAGGTCCCCGTATTCCCCGTGCATGTCGAAGAGGACGATCGTTGCTCCAAGCCCCTCAACCAGCCTCCTAGCCAGTATGCAGACCGTATTACTCTTACCCCCGCCGGTTACCGCTAGTATTGCCAGGTGCCTTGTGAGCCTGTTCACGTTAACCCTATACTCGACCCCGCTCGGCTGGAGCTCCCCCAGCCTCACCCAGCCCGGGCCTGGGGGTGAGAAGACCTTTGAGAGGAGGTCCTCGCCCGCGCTTGAGACCGTGGATCCCGGTATGGCCGGGTACCGGGGCGAGGCTATCCTCCCCCTCTCAAGGTCCTCCACCCTGCTAAGCCACCTTACATGCCCCCTGAGGTAGTACTCCGCCCCGCCTACGGTCTGCCATAGCGAGTCTATGACCTCCGGGCTTGAGACGTTGCCCGGGTAGAGGCTTGACCCTGCCACCAGCCTCTCCACTATGCCCAGCACGCACCCGTCTATGCTCTCTCCAACTATGTAGCTCCCTGCCCTGACCCTCCCGGCGGCTTCGGTCTTGAATACAACCACGCTCCTCTCCGGGCTACTCTCCCCCACGACCCATCCGAGGACCTCTCCACCACACATGATCCATGCACCTCAATACTCAAGCATAGCCCTCTCCCGGGGCTCAAGGTCTATGCCCAGGATCCTCTCCAGGGGGGGTAGCTCCCCCCTGTCGACCCTGGCCCTCTGGTGGGCTATGAATAGGGGGGCCGGGTAGCCCTTGCCCGGTATGGAGGCTAACCCCTCTAATAGGCTGGCGACGAGGTCCTCCGCCTCCCCCAGGTTGCTGGGGGCGTCTTGGGCTGGAACCACTATCCCTACTAGCAGTATCGGGGCTCCTGGGGCTAGCCTTGCATAGGCCTCAACCACCGCTATCTCCTCCTCATAGAACCTCCTTATCCCGGCTACATCCGGGTAGAGCTGGCCGAGGTCCTCCCTGCCCAGCCCTGTGATCTCGTAGCCCCCTATCGAGGTGCTCTCCTCCCACACCGTGTATCCCGGCCTGCGGGGCTCCATCCTCCTTATATAGTACACGTCGGGGTGCGAGCCCTTGCACAGGCTCGTCTGCCTGCTTGTCTTCGTTATGAATACAGGCTTCACCCCCCGGCTCCACGCCTCCCTGAGGACCTGCATGTATAGGTATAGCTTCTCCGTCACCTCTCGTAGCACTATCCACTCCCCATCCATGGGCTTATGGCTCATCGCGTAGACGGCGGATGCGGGCCTGACCCTTGAGTCCTGTATTAGCCTCTCCATGCACGGGGGCTCCCCCAGCCTCCTGCACCCCCTTATAGACTCTGCCAGGGGGTCGCTGGAGGTCCTCACCCACTCCTCAACCCCCTCCAGCGCCCTCTCCAGGGCGACCCTCATCCTGGGGCCTGTGCCCCCGAAGCCTGGCCTCCACCACTTGACCACTGGCCTTATGCTGCCATCCATGAGTAGTAGCCCCTTGTCTGGGAGGACCTGGAGGGCCGTGTATGCCTCAAGGATCTCCCTGTATATCGCGATCCTCTCCTCCGCGTGTATTGGGGGTGTTATGAATCCTGCCCCGGCGTAGTGCTTCTCCATAGATAGGCTGGGTGTGAATACACCGCCCCAAGACTTGATCACGTAGTAGGTCCTCGTCTCCGTCTCGATCCTCCTCGACCCTCCATCGACGGCCGCGTTAACCGGGGGGTTTACACCCGGCTCCGGCAGGCTCCTCCACCTGAATTTGCAGGGAGAGGAGGCCCCCCCATCCCCTATATACCTCTTGGCTAGTAGCGCCGCCTCGGCTAGGCTAGTAGGAGTCTCCACCGCACATCACCCTACTCTCCCCATCCCTCTTCTCCACCCTGCATACTGTTTCGACCCTGTCCATGACGTCCTCGTGGTGCGTTACTATGAGTAGCTGGCCCACTATGCCTTGGTCCCCGTAGCCGGAGAGCCTTGATATCAGGTCCATGAGGACCTGCCTCCTCTCCTGGTCTAGGTCGGAGGTCGGCTCGTCCAGGGCCAGGAACCCTATCCGGGTCCCCATCATCTTGTTCAGCGCGAGTATGTAGGCTAGGGCCACGCTGGTCCTCTCCCCCCCGCTTAGCATGGAGACGCTCCTCTCCCTCCCGCTCCTCGTTATAACCCTAACAACCGGCCCCGAGCCCTGGTCCCTCAACTCGACCTGGGAGGGGTCTAGGTTGAATG
>JALWGG010000225.1 GCA_027013765.1 Acidilobaceae archaeon | reverse complement strand
CTTTTAACACCATGCACGACCTCCACATCAAATAGGGGGCGCCCATTCAGCTTTACTATGGCGTGCCTTATCCTGTACCCTGTATATGCGGATACTAGCAGAGAGGCCTGTAGCATGTCATTCTGCTCTATGTCTATAACAGTCTTGGCCCTCGACACTAGCTTGCCCACGGTTTCTACTGGGAATGGAGAGAACATGCGTATCTGGAGGAAGCCTATGCTGAGTCCCTCAGCTTCAAGCTCTCTTAGAGCTTCCAGAATTATTGGCTTCGTTGATCCCCATGAGACTAGCAATATCTCGGGGTCCTCAGCACCGTAGTATCTCGCCCTTTCGCTCTCTGGCACCTCTTTCTCGATAGTCATCCATTTCCTCCTCCTCTTCTCCATCATCTGATCCCTGACCACGGGGTCCTCAGTGACGAACCCGTCTTCCATATGCTCTAGCCCGGTGATAACCATGGGAACGGTACCAACTCTGGCCCGTGGGCTTATGCCGTTATCCGTTATCTTGTAACGTAGATACCCTGGGCCTGGATCATCTACTAGGGCGCCCCTGTCTATGGATATCCTGCTTGGATCCAGTTCTTCCCTGTCAATACTCACCATGCTTGAGGCCAAATACTTGTCTAGGACGTGGACCACGGGGGTCTGGTACCTCTCCGCAAGGTTAAATGCGGTTGCTGCATCATAGTATGCCTCAATGTGGTCGCCGCTCGCAATAACAATCTTAGGGTTATCCCCGTGACCTGAGAATATCGCTTGGAGGAGGTCCTGTTGCCCCTCCCTTGTAGGCATTCCTGTACTAGGGCCTGCTCTCATCCATATTGTGAATACTACTGGTGTCTCGGTCATTATTGCTAGACTCATCGCTTCATTCATCAGGCTAAAGCCTGGCCCGCTTGTCGTGGTAGAGCTTCTGGCTCCCGCTGCCGCTGCTCCTATTCTCATGTTGGCTGCTGAACGCTCATCCTCCGCCTCGCCCACGACTATTCCAGCCTTCTCCATTGCTAGCCTTTCCCTTGCAACCTCATCTAGCTCATAATACCTGTGCCTCTCCAGGTATAATGCCTCGTCGCTTGATGGTGTTATTGGGTAGTATGCCTGGACTCCTATGCCTGCAACGAGTTTGCCCATAGCGACAAGGTCGTTCCCTGAGGCTATCATCCTCTCCACAGCCTTGCTTGGACCATCTGGGATCCTATCGACATCACCGTAAACCTCTCGCACGTAATCTACAGAGGCCTCTGCAGCAACTATGTTAGGCTCTATAACCTTGGCCTTGCCAGCGAACTGTACCCTAATCCCCATCTTTATATAATCCAGCTCCACTCCGAGCAAGTATAATCCTGCCGACAACCCCATAGTGTTTATCGTCTTAGAGACTGATGCTAGAGGCCTCTTGCTTCTCTCCGCCACGGTTTTCAGCAGCTGCCTTAATGGCAACCCAACCGCCTTTACCCCCTCGGACTCCGCCAGTTTCACTGCGTTAGCTACTGTAGGGTCCATACCATGGGATGAGAATTCCTCCTTAAGCCTCTGCTTTAACGGCTTGGGCATTGAGGCTATCTTGTCCGCTCTGGTGTTCACTGTGCCCGAGTCATAGAGTAGAAATCCCCCCCGCTTCACATCGTGGAAGTGCGTCAATACGCTTTCGGCATCAAGTGCTATCACCATATCCACCGGTAGGCGGACCGATCCAGGCCTATCCTCCCTTACACGGACCATGTAGTAGCTATGTGCACCCATAATGTTGCTCTGATACTCTCTCGTGCCCAGCACATGATAGCCTTTCATTACAAACGTCTTCAATGCTATCTGGCCTGCAGATTCTATCCCGCCCCCCTGGGGGCCCCCTATTATGAACGTTAGGTCTACCATCCCTCTCGCCACCCCTTAAAAGGAATCATAGATCTCTTCCCTGACATCGGGGTCGATGTATCCCCCGATATATACCCTATCCCCCCGGGCTATATGGGCCTTGGCCTCTTCCGGAGACAGTCTAGTCCTGCACGTCTGGCACCAGTATAGTTGGGCTCTTCCATTGATCTTTATTGGCTCATACTTGTCGCAATGGTGATCGTCAAATGTGAGCGTGGAGTGGATGTTACAGAAGCCTATGTATGGGTAGAGTATGTGCGGCCTCCAGTGCATGCACGTTGCACATGTCCTCCTCAATTGTCACCGCCCGGGGGGCTACGGTTCCCCTCCATGCCATTATGGCTATCAGAGCTAATATAATATAGTTTAAATAGGAATGGCATAGATTAATCCTGATTTAAGGCTTAATACATAGTTACACTTCTGGATGGGGCCTTGGCATGGTGTATGGGAGGATCGATTTAGGTGAAGGAGTGAATGTGCCTGGATACAAGATCAGGCTCAATAAGGGGCCCGCTGGATTCTTTGAGTACCAGAGGCTTGATGCAAATGGTAACATCGTTACATCTTCATATATATATCATATGAGGGATATTAGGCTTATCCCAGCACGGCCCATGATACTGCCAGAGAAGGGTATTGCCTCATGTATAATGGTTGACTTTGAGAAGCCGATACATATCCCACCGTTCTCCAGTATAAATCTTGAGACGAGGATCATAACGGATCTTGCAATAGTCGCAATGAGCGGAGGTAGATACTCTCTTGTCGATGCCTTTGGGCCGGGAGTTAAACCTAAGCTAGCCTTCTACGGCTCTGGTAGGGAAGGAGTGGTTTGCAGGTATTCCAAGGGCCTCTTATCCACTAAGACTATGCCAGGCTATGCAGCGACTAAGGCCAGTATCATAAATAATACTGGCGAGCCCTTGAGAGTCTCAACTATAGTTGTGCCGCTAGCTAGGATGAGGATGTATTACAAGCCTGGAACATGGATAGCCCGTGCCTCTGATATTGTCATGGTTATAAAGTCGGGGGACGAGGCTATAGTCAATATCGAGGATCCCAGGCTTGAACCCGGCATGGAGGCCTCCCCACTCTCATATATGGGGAGGGAGATCGCGCTCCTACCCACGGGCTTTCCCATGAGATGGGGGTTCTAGCATGGATCCCGGTGTAGGCCTCCGCGGAGTGTTATCTAGTATAGGAGACGCGGCCAAGTTCATCCTAGTCCTGGCCTTGTCCATTGTGATAGCCTATATGGTTAGGCTGGCTATAGAGAGGAGGATCATGAAGACCCTGCCACGCCATGTCGCAGTGCCACTGGTCAGGGCCATATACTACACCATAGTGTTTCTGGGCGGCGTAGCCGCTCTATCAATGGCCGGGGTTAACCTAAGCGGTCTCCTACTTGCTGGTGGGATTGCGGGGATCATACTTGGATTCGCAAGCCAAACCGTTATATCAAACCTCCTATCAGGAATGTTCCTATACCTGGATAGGCCATTCACAGTCGGCGATGCCGTGGAGCTTGGAGGGGTTTCCGGGATTGTTGATAATATAACGATATTCAGCACACGGGTTAGGAGGTGGGACGGGGTAATTGCTAGGATCCCTAATGAGGAGGTCTTTAAGAGCACAATACTGAATCCTTATCAAAACCCCATAAGGAGGTTTGAACACCAGATTCTGTTAGCACACGTAGAGGATATTGATAGAGCTATTAGTATTGCATTAAATGTGCTTGAAGAAGACTCCATGGTTCTCGTGAAGCCTGGACCCGAGGCGTTTATATCCAGTATAAATGAGAATGGCGTTGTACTAGTTGTCAGGGGCTGGGCTCCCTCAAGGTACTGGTACTCCACGATGAACCGCGTATTGTATAATCTTAAGGCTAGATTCGGGGAGGCCGGGATAAGGATAGCTATCCCGCAGAGAATTGTTTGGATTAAGGAGGAAGGCGATAATCATCCCCATGGGTCATGACGGTGGTCAGCCTATCATCGGGCCTGCCTCAATGAGCCGGGCTATGGTTGTGGTTGCTGGATAACGTTTATTATACTTTATGCTACCTCTTCCTCCTTCCAGTCCTCCTGGCAGCTATGTGACCCACCTTCCTTCCAGGAGGCGCGTTTCTCGATACAGTTGACGGATGACTCTTTCTCTGGTGGCTCCCACCGCCGAATTTATGGTTCACGGCATTCATTGCAACACCCCTGACCCTTGGCCATTTCCTAGCCTTGACTTTCCACTTGTAGAAGGCGTTTCCTGCCTTGAGTAATGGCTTTTCTACCCTACCAGCGCCTGCTGGTATCCCTATTGTGGCCCTGGAGGTGCTTGGCACCTCCTTCTCCTTGCCGCTTGGAAGCCTTATCCTAGTCCTTCCACCGCTTTTACCTAGGATTAACGCGTAGCTTCCTGCTTGCCTCGCAAGCTTTCCTCCGTCACCGGGCCTCAGTTCTATATTGTATACCATTGACCCCTCCGGTATACTTCCCAGGGGTAGTATGTTCCCTGGCTCCGGTTTTGCTGCTGGGCCGATTTCTATAATCTTACCTACATACATGCCCTCAGCAGCTGGGATCAGAAACTCCTCCCCGTTCTCAAGCATTATCTTCGCGAGCGGCGTGTACCTGCCTGGGTCATGTATTAGATCCATAACCTTGCCCTTTAGGGTCTCATCCGTTAGGGGTGGATACTTGGCTGGTCCTGGGTGGATGTGCTTTGGGCTTATGTAAGTCGGCGTCCCTCTACCCGCTCTCTGTTGCCTTAGACGCTTCCCCATGCCTGACTCCTCTCCCTCTGGTTGAATGTTCTATGCTGGGGATTTTAAGTAGTTTCTTAAAGTCCAGCACCTTAACCCTGACCGGGGGCTTATCTGCCAGCTTGAGTAGCATCATGCCCACTGGAAGGCGTAGTAGTATTGAGGTGTCCTCCAGCCCCAGCCTCCTGGCGGTCTCTGTGTACCCCCTGGTGTAGCCGCCGAATACTGCTAGGGTCTTTGTATTATCTGCCGCTATCTGTGGCACGTCGCTAGGGCTCTGGGTAGCATAGACTAGGTGTAGGCCTTTACTCCTACCCTCTCTCAGCGCCATGATCAGGTGCTCGGCTACGCCGCCCGCAGTCCTCCAAGCCTCATCCACTATTAGAGCGATCCTCCCTGGAAGCCCGACCTCGCTCGCTTCAAGTGCTAGGCTTGATATGATTAGTGATGCCGCCACGTTACGGTCCTCGTTCGGGAGGCTGGATAGGTCATATACTATTAGCCCCCTTTCTAGCAGCGACCCGCTACACGCCTCAATCCTAGACTTGCCCCTGCCAGCCTCAAGGCTGGATCTGATCAAGTCCTCCGCCACGCCGTCTAGGCGTGGTAGGGGTATGCACTCGTCTATGCCCGGCGATATCCTCCTTGTCGCTATACCTGAAAGTAGCTGTGCAAGGTCTCCCTTAGGGTCTACCACTGCCACCATGTATGGGTCTAGGCTGGTTTCAGACATTATACCCAGCTGCGACGCTATCCCAGCGAGTAGGACTGTTTTCCCCCTACCGGTTGGACCGAAGACTCCCATGTGGGCTTCAAGGTCTCTAGGCCAGGATAGTATTACTGGCCTCTGTGACTCATCGTCTAGGGACCCGATCACTATCCCCCTTGAGTCCCACGGCTGCTGTAGTGGTAGGGGTATCTCCTCGTGCATCCTGACTACTGAGCCGCTCCCGGCTGTTATGGATAGTGCATCCCTGATTGTTGGCTTGGCCCTCTTCAGCCTTATCCCGAGCTCCGCCTCGACCAGGCCCTTGAAGGCCTCTGCAGCCTTTAGGGCCTCATCGTCGCCTTCAGGTACCCATACAATCACGGAGAATCCCCCAGTATATGGTGTATGTAGTCTTGCAACCATCCTGTAGAGGTTGTTTAGGTAGTTAAGCCTCTCCTGGTACTTTACATGCTTCGTCGCCGTGTATGCTAGCTCCGTCTTCCTAATCTCATCCTCTATATGCTTCAGCATCTTGCTCCTCCTGGTCTTTACCATGTTTGATATATATGTGACGTTCACCCTGGTCGATACCGCCAGGTTTACAAGCCTGGAAGCTATCCCCCCTTCACCGCTCGGCAGCCCCTCACCCTTATACAGTATCCCCCTGTGGGTCCTCCCATCTATCTCCATCACAAGCTCGTCTCCACTGGTGGAAACCTTGAGGGGGAGCTTCAAGTCGCTCCCCACCCTCATGTTATAGAGTAGGAGTATGGCTGATGCAGCCGCCATGACTCCGATGAGGATGTCTATTACATTCACATTATACACCCCCTAGATGATCCTTATAGGTATCCTCTCTCTCCCGCCCAGGAGCCTCGCCAGGCCCGTTGACGCTATGAATAGTATTATTATGTATATTATTGGTACTGTGAAGTAGTATAGTATGAATGCGGCCAGTATGTTGAAATCTACAAAACTAGAGTCTACTCCTCCCCAGTAGTCCCTAGCCGTGATGTCTGGAAGCACCCCGCTACAGGGTGATGCAGACATTGTTATAGTGTAGTCCCCACCACTAGTTGCTACTAACCTTACCCACTTGATGCTGACGCCTCTCCATGAGGTGGAGCCTGTGAACCTCCTCAGGTCACCATTACTGATATCCATGGAGCACTGGCTAGGGTACCTTGCCTCAACGTACTCCCCCATATCTAGCCTCAGTGTAACGCTCCCACCGCTTCCACTTGCTGATATATCCACTAGATCCCCGGTGGTATAGACTAGCTGGAGGGATCCCGGACTCCATATTATATTGCCTGCCCTGGCAGTTATTGACCCAACGCTTCTATCTCTTGGGTCTATTATTGATGGTGACAGGGGGAATGCCACTCCACTGCTCCTATACTCCACCGCGAACGTTGTCTTGCTAGGGAATGATACTAGGCGTTCTCCGCTGCCGCTCACAGCATACCCGTCCTCATCGATCGGGTATGCCGCTATGACGTCCCCATTTGTGGTGTTATACACCATCAATACGCCGCCTCTAACTGGGTCGCCTAGACTGTTGACTACCCTAAACTGTGTGTACATGACCCCGTTTTGGAGTTGTGGTGGAGGTGTTATGGGGGATCCCGGCGCCTCTGCAACGCTTACCAGGAATACTGGTAGCACTTGTAGCCCGGCGTTGAATACTAGTGTGAATGCTAGAAGCCATGCCCCTGCTCCTCTAAGTATCCTGAATGGCACTGCGTATAATGCTACTCCCAGTGCCGCTAACAGGGTGCCATACGCCTTGACTAGGCTCGCTATACCACCTATTGTTAGTATTGAGAGTAGCGCTGCTGTCGAGGCCTTGTCTACGGGGCTTAGCATTGTCTTGACCGCACTTATAACTCCTGGAGGCCCTGGTATCGAGTATATCGCCGCTATCAGAGTCTTCAGGCTTGTCACAACCGTGAACGCGTCGAGGTACCAGCTGTTGAAGAATTCCCATGAGCCTCCCAGCTTCGCCGCTATCATGTCCGAGGCGTCTAGAAGTGTGTAGAATAGTAGTGCTATGCCGGCAGCCAGCACAGCGTCTCCCATCAGTATAGGGGCCCATCTCTTTAATCCTGCCAGTGGTATTGGGAGGGCGTAGACTAGTACCCCTATGTAGAATGTTAGTATGGCTAGCCTATAGGCTACTAGTAGTAGTTCTCCCTCATCCAATTGGTGGCACCCTGACGGTGTTTAGCCTCCTAGGCTTGAGGCCACGTATGTTATGAAGTTGAATACTGTAGCCCCTATAGCTAGCCAGAATGCAGCCCATACACTATCCTCTACCAGGCTGCTGCCAGCCCTCCTCAGCCTCCCTATTGGTATGGGGCTCCCCCTTATTGCCCATCCTATACTCCATGTTAGGAGGAATAGGGCCCATGCCAGTGTTGTGACCCTGGTGGTCATATCCTCTATGAGGGATATTATGTCGCCCAACTCTTTTGCACCCCATAATAATTAGGGGTCTTAAAAAACGGGGTGGGGCGGATGTAATTGTGTTTTAGAGGATCTTTTTAGCCTTCAAGTCTATCTCCTTATCCCTCTCCTCATACCTATAGTAGCCTATGAGCTCGTAGAACTCGGCCCTGGTCATCATCTTGTCTAGAAGGCTCTTCTGTGTTCCTTCCCTAGCAAGTACCTTGAGGGCTTCTCTTATAGCGCCCATGGCTATTCTGAATGTTGTTACCGGGAATATTACTATCTTGTATCCCGCATCCCTGAAC
>JALWGG010000224.1 GCA_027013765.1 Acidilobaceae archaeon | reverse complement strand
CGTCCCTGCCTAGACATCCCCCAATAACCAAGTATTTTGACAGGGTTATAAAATGGATTTTAATACTGAGCCTCGAATTAACAAGACTCTGGGAATAATGTATGTCCACAGCCGGACTATTTAACGAGAGGGCGCTTGATTATGATTTCTGGTATAGCAAGAATAAAGTTACAGCTATAAATGAAGTAAGGCTTGTGAAATCGTTAATGCATGAAACAGCCCATCCATGTATAGAAATTGGCGTTGGCTCAGGATATTTCGCATCAAAGGTTAACTGTCATATAGGCTTAGATCCTAGTATAGAAATGCTCAGATTAGCCCAGAGGAGAAAGATAGAGGTCATACTAGGCAGAGCAGAGAAGATCCCTCTACTCGATAATTCTATGGGAACAGTCTTAATAATAGTATCAATATGTTTTATAGATAATCCCCATGAAGCATTACAAGAGGTATATAGAATATTAAAGAAGGATGGATCCCTTATTACATGTATAGTTCCTAGTGAATCGCCTTGGGGTATGTACTATAGGGAACTAGGTGCTCAAGGCCACCCCTTCTACTCGCTAGCTAGATTCTTCACACTAAGACAATTAATGGATATTGCATCAGATACTGGATTTAGGGTAGAGTCTATAAGAGCTATACTAACCTATGCACCTTGGGAAGAACCAAGACCCGAAGAGCCAGTGGAGTATACAGGGCGAGAGGGGTTTGTATGTGTGAGATTTAGGAAATGATGTGGCTCGAAAGGGCGGAGCCCAGAATAGGGCTGTGAAGACCCCGCGCAGGGCTGATCCTATAGGATATCTATATAGGCATGACATAACCAAATCTTAACCCTGGTGGTATATAATGGGTCTTGAAAGAGAACTTGTGGAAGAGTTATCCAAAGTTGTAGCCAGGAGAGGAGGCACACTACAGGTGAAGGGCAACACGCTAGAGATCAGGAGTGTAGGCGAGCCCTTGTACCTCACGCTCTATCCAAGCAATGGTAATGTAGTAATAGAGCTCAAGGTTGAGGAAAGCATTGATGAGAGAATAGATGAGCTTCTTGGAGAGGATGAAGATCCCAGAGAGCACCTAGAAGAGGTATTAGAAACCCTAGTATCAATGGTTGATGAACTAGAGAGGATCCTAAGGATAAACGGATATAGCGTGATAAGAAGAACTAGAGAGGCTATATTGGATGTTTATGATGCCATAGAAGAAAAACTCGAAGAAGCTTAACCCCCTCCACTACTTTCAAGAAAAATCAACGCATCCTTCAAAACCGAGACAAGACCATACAACCCCCTAAACACCCTGTCATACTTTATTTCTAAGGCCCGTCTAAGATCCTTCCTAAGGAACCTATAGTCTAGTAGAAAGAATACAGCCCTATCACTCGGACCTCTAATAGCCCTACCCAATGCCTGCCTGACCCTGACTACAGCCAGATACCTATAAATGAACTCTCTGGCAACGGATTCCCCAAGCCTATTAGCAAGCACGTTTAGTTGCTCCCTAGTATAATCATCGGGCTGGGGATATGGAACGCCTACTATAATAATAGTCCTGATAACACTATTACCGTGTTCATCAAGAAACTCTATACCCTCGGTTATCTTACCTCCAGCCACGGCATTTATCAAAGTAGCGCTATCAGAGAGTGACTCATAAACATCATCAATAGAGCTAGACCTATCCTCAATATATACTCTAATCCCGCTAGGCAACTTATCTACAATGCCCTTCATAACCTCATAGCTAGGATATACAACCAGCTTCTGCCCAGGGATCCTTGCATGTATTATACTTATATAAGAGGCAATCCTGGAATACATTAACTTTCCGCGCTCAGTGAATTTTGTAGTTACATCAGAGGCTACACAAGTATAGGTACTCTTTAATTGTGAATTTGCTTTACCGTTACTTATTAATAATGATGTATCTATGTATTTTATACTCCTATTAATGCCTAGAATTTTCGATAAAAAGGAATAGGGAGGCATTGTGCCACTCATCATAACAACACTCTTACTAGCTTCTAAAGGTTCCCTCGTGATTAAAGCTGGATCTAATATTGTAGAGACGAGAACAACTCTATCCCTATCATCATAGCTGTAAAACAACCTGGTGTCATCGTCAAATAAACTCTCGATCCACAATGACACTTTATGAAGGTAACTCCGTATATTTATCAACGAGCCCATATCGAGGCTATATAGAGCTTCAGATGCTATTCTAAATCTGAGCTCCTCTGCAGCATCAAGAATTAGCTCTGGCTCCCGTATGAGTTCTATTATCTCATTTTTGTCAATGATTTTATATCCCTTCATCCTGGGTTTGGGAAGCTTCATGATTCTTTCTTTAAGCATATTAAGTGTATGGATTACATCTGAATACTCTGGAATTCTATTTTTTATTTCTGTAATTGCCTTGTCTATTAATTCTATATTTATAGTTGATTCACTTATTGAATTAATATTCAATAGGGTATGAGCTTCATCTATTATAACATTTAAATCATTATAATCGGTATTTTCGAATACGTGGGTGAATAAATCTTTTTTAAAGAAGTAAGGGTATGTTGCTATTATAAACCTGGCACTGTTAATTACTCTTTTAGATGAATAA
>JALWGG010000223.1 GCA_027013765.1 Acidilobaceae archaeon | reverse complement strand
ATATATGTAAATAGTGTATGGTTAGGGCGATATGGGTATTACCGGGGTCTCTCCAAACTTCTCCAGGTAAACCTTGTCCCCGGGCTCCACGCCCTCAACAGGAATTATCCTGGCTCCGAGGACCTTTCCCTTAGACCTTGAGTATGCTGCAACCTCTAGGATCAAGCCTGCAACATCCTCTATACTAGCTGGGACCACTACTAGGTCTAGACCCGCTAGGCATGCCCCTGAGAGTCTTGCCAGCGTTGACGCGGTGGTCTCGCCTTCTGAGACTCTAGCCTTCATCTTCAAATCCTCAGCAACCGGTAGCTGGACCTCGTTGAAGCCTATTGATCTAGTCTTGGATGCCTGCCCTGCCAGTATACTGTTTAGCACCTGGAGGCCCAACGCGAAGCCAGGTTTAGGCATCCTTGTCCCTGCAACCAGCTCTACAAGCCCTAGCGTTGACTCCTCCATCCATGGCGCTATGCTTAAATCGACGCCCGCCGCTTCTGCATCAACCAGCTTTGCGATACCGTCTAGGACGTTTAACGCTGTGGATCCAGCCTCTAGCACCGCTCTTCTTATACCATTGATGCCGTTCCTAAGATACTCGTCTTTTAGGTAATTTGGGTATGTTAGGGCTACCGTGGCTATCCTCCCCGCGCCCGGGCTATGGCTTAGGGGGTAGTAGGGGGTCACTATTGGTATACCTAGAGTGTTTACACCTATATGCGTTGCCAGGCTCGGGTCCTCCTCAGACATGATGTGTAAGAGCTTTGATACCCTCTTGGCCTCCTCCCATGAAGCCTCCTCTAGTATGATCCCCGCGTATAGTCCTTCTCTGGCTAGCTCTACTATAGCCTCTTCGAGCCAGCTAGTACTCGATTTTATATTACCTATCGATATTATGAGGTCCTCGCCTCCGAGGTCCTCAACTCCCCGAATCCTCTCTCTAACCTTCTCCATGCTCTCGGGGTCTGGGAACGTTATTCTGACACTCTCAACCTCGATCCCCGTATTAGAGCCTGTGATATCCCTTGCCTCAAGCATCTTCATCGCAATACTCGTGACGTCCTCCATACTTGCATTAGATTCGATGTGGAGCGTCACCGTCCTGATCTTGAATCCGGCCACTATCCCCAGCACCATGTGGTGTGACGTGGAGTATTGTAAATAAATGCTGTACATCCTCCATGATACGGTTCCTTAATAACCCTGGTACCAGCCGGATCGCCTTTAGGGTAGGTTAATTGATAGAGCTGGCCAGGTTCCACGGTTACAGGGAGCTCCATGTGGCTAGGGCTAGCATGCAGTATGTATGGGATTCAAGCGGTAGGAGGTACCTAGACCTCCACACCGGCCATGGAGCCGCCTTCCTAGGCCACAATAACCCGAGGATCGTTGAGAGGGTCTACTCGCAGTGGAACAGTATAGGTGTATGCACCCCCCAGTTCAAATGCGGTATACAAGATGAGGCAACTAGGCTACTGGGCAAGGTCCTTCCTCCAGGAGACTGGATGGTTGCATTCCAGAATAGCGGTGCGGAGGCCGTAGAGCTTGCACTGAAGGCCGCATGGGTTCATACAGGGAGGACTAGGATCGTTGCTTTTAAGGGTGGATTCCATGGGAGGACCCTGGGCGCGCTTAGCGTTACATGGAACCCTAGGTATAGGAGGAGAGTCCCGGTTATAGGCTACGTCGACTTTCTCCCATTCAACGACGTTTCAAGCCTAGACTCTATAGGGGAGGAGCATGCAGCAGTCATAGTTGAACCAGTGCAGGGTGAAGGGGGTGTTGTCCCCGCGGAACCAGGCTTTCTAAGAGAGCTCAGGAGGGCTACAAGCGAGGCGGGGGCTCTACTAATTGTCGACGAGGTTCAGGCGGGTTTCGGGAGGACCGGGCATATATGGGCACACCAGGCTTCGGGGATTGAGGCCGATATAATAGTTGCTGGTAAGAGCATTGGAGGAGGGTTCCCAGTATCCATGGTAGCAGCCAGGCCTCCCATCCTGGAGGACCTTGCAGGCCTCCACGGGTCGACCCATGGAGGAAACCCACTTGCACTGGCTGCAGTAGTGGGGGGTATCGAGGTCCTCCTGGAGAATGATGTGCCTGCACAGGCGGGTGTAAAGGGGGCTAGACTGTTGAATATGCTGGAGGAGCTTGAGGACCTGCCGCTAGTTAGGAGTGTCAGGGGGATGGGCCTTATGGGTGGCATAGAGGTCAGGAGAATGCCTGGGGAGGTCCTCAGGTGCCTCCAGGATAAGGGGGTAATAGCTATACGTGCTGGCATAAACGTTGTCAGGCTTCTACCCCCATACATGGTTACCGAAGACGATCTGGGTGGTGCAGTTGAAGCCCTCAAGGGATGTGTTGGAGCCTAACACGATAGCAGAGACCCTACTGGAACTAGCAAGGATATACAGCCCCCCAGGGAGGGAGGAGGAGGCTGCAAAAGCCTTCGTCAACCGAGCGACGGGCCTGGGACTAGACTCCTGGATTGATGATATAGGAAACGTATACGCAACCCAGGGAGGACCCTGGAGGGTGGCGCTGGTTAGCCACATAGACACTGTTCCAGGATTCCTGGATGCAGGGATCAAGGGTGGATACGTGTATGGGAGGGGGGTGGTAGAT
>JALWGG010000222.1 GCA_027013765.1 Acidilobaceae archaeon | reverse complement strand
GTGGTGGAGGTTGGCCGGGGTGTCGAGGAGTACAGCCTAGGGCCGAGGGATATAGGATTCAGGCCCTGCAGGGTGAAGGAGCTAGTTGTAGGGGGGCCCGGGGAGAGTGTTGGAAGGTTCCTGAAGGCTGCACGGGGCGAGGGTAGGTACTGTGATACAGTATTCATGGCAGCCAATACCGGGGCCGCCCTCTATGCGGGGGGCCTGGTGAAGAGTATTAGGGACGGCTTCGAGGCCGCGGTGCAGGCCCTAGAGCCGGGCCTCATAGACTACGTGGGAGAGGTTGTAGGGGCGAGCAGGGGGTGCAGGGCATGAGCATGCTGAAACCCCTACTATCATGGAAGGGCTGCGTGAAGGAGAGCACATCCAGCTACCCCAGCCCGAGGAGCATTGTAGGCAGCGCACTGGCTGGTGGGGAGGAGTATGTGGCGCTGCTTGAGAGTGGGGGAGGCCTCCAGGCCCGGTCTAGGTACAGCATAATCGGCCTGGGGGCGGTGGAGGTCCTGGAGGAGGATAGGCCCAGGGAGGCGTATAGCAGCCTCGACAGGTTCCTAGGAGATGAGGAGTGCTATAGCATGCCCTGCAGGGCCATGGCGTTCCTCGCCGCCTCATATGAGGCTGTAATAGCGCAGGAGCCATGGCTAAGGTCTTACATGAGCCTCCACGAGTGGCCAGTAATCACAGCCTTCAAGCCAGAGACCCTGATAGTCTATGACCACGCGGCTGGCAGGGTTGTGGCATGCGGGAGGAGGCCAGCTGGGGGAGGCCGTTTGAGGGAGTTTACAGTTGGAGACCTTCTCTATGAGACTGGCAGGGACGATTTTATAGGATGGGTTGATGAGGCTAGGAGGCTTATAGAGGAGGGTGAGGCTTTCCAGATAGTACTCTCGAGGGTCAAGAGGTATGACTGGAGGGGGGAACCGTTTACAGCGTATGAGAGGCTTGCAGGCATAAACCCGAGCCCATACATGTTCTATATAAAGGCTGGCAGGAGGGTAGTCTCCGGCACCAGCCCGGAGCTCCTGGTAAAGCTTGATGGGGGAGTTCTTGAGACGCACCCGATAGCCGGGACCAGGCCCCGGGGGGACGGGGAGGAGGATATAGTGTATGAGGAGGAGATGCTCAGCGACCCAAAGGAGCTCGCCGAGCACGTGATGCTCATAGACCTGGCCAGGAACGACCTCACAATGATCGCCGTCCCAGGAACCACGAGGGTAGCAACCCTGATGGATGTGGAGAAGTATAGCCACGTGCAGCATATAGTATCCAGGGTGGAGGCACAGGCCAGGCCAGGGCTAAGATACGCTGATGCCCTTAGGGCAATGCTACCGGCAGGCACCGTCAGCGGGGCCCCCAAGCCTAGGGCCATGGAGATAATTGCTAGGCTCGAGGACAGTGCCCGGGGGCCGTATGCCGGGGCGGTGGGTATAGCTGGCTCCCATGCAGGGGAGACTGCTATAACGATCAGGAGCTTCTGGACCACTAGTGAGGGCGTCGAGGTCAGGGCGGGGGCAGGGATAGTCTATGACTCCATGCCGGAGAGGGAGTATATGGAGACGGAGTACAAGTTGAGGGCGATCCTGAAGGCCCTGGGTGGTGTCTAGTGGTGCTCCTACTCATAATAGATAATTATGACAGCTTCGTCTACAATATAGTAGACCTGGCAGCTAGGGCCGGGGCTAGGGGCATAGTCCTCAGGAACGACGAGGTCACCGTAAGGGGCGTGGAGAGGATCAACCCGGATGGCATAATAATATCGCCCGGCCCGGGGAACCCGGAGAACCCCAGGGATGTAGGAGTGTCTAGAGACGTGGTCAGGGAGCTGGGCGACAGGATCCCGGTGATGGGGATCTGCCTAGGCCACCAGGTTATAGGCTCAGTATATGGGGCCAGGATCAGGAGGGCCCGGAGGATCATGCATGGAAAGCAGTCGCCGATCCAGCATAACGGGGATAAGATATTCAACGGCGTGCCGAGGACCTTCCACGCTATGAGGTACCACAGCCTAGTCATAGACAACCCCCCGGAGGACCTTGAGGTCATAGCGTGGAGCCTGGATGACGGGGAGGTGATGGGGGTCAGGCATAGGAGGCACCCTGTTGTGGGCCTCCAGTTCCACCCGGAGAGTATAGGAACGCTGGAGGGGTTAACAATCATGGGGAACTTCCTGGCACACTATCTTGGGAGGAGTGTTGCTGTAGGATATGCATAGATATGCTTTTATTACCAGCCACAAGCCTAGCCTGGATACGGTGTCCAGCGTGGAGAGGGGGCTACTGGTAGCAATTGCAGCAATACTGGTCGCGCTCATAGGATTCGCTTCAATATACAACAGCATAGAGGGGTTGAAGGAGGAGCTGAGGAATACACAGGAAGAGGTTAAGGGTTTGAGGGAGGAGCTTGAAAAGGCCAGGAGCACATACGCCTCAGAGGGCCAGGTAGAATCCCTTTCAAGCAAGCTCGACGAGCTAGGCAGGGAGATAGCGGATATAAGTAGTAAGCTGGAGAGGGCGGCTAGCCAGGAGGACCTTGAGGAGATAGTTGCCAGGCTAGCAGATGTAGAGGCGAGGCTAAACCAGCTGTCGAAGCTTGAAGAGGCTACAACGGGGCTAGGGGAGAGGATAAGCGTGTTGTCAAGGGAGCTTGCAGGCATTAAGGAGGACCTCGCGAGGCTGTCTGAGAGGATCCTGTTCCCTGTAACCGTTACAGACGCGACGGGCGACCAGATATTCATACCCTCAAGACCCACTAGGATAGTATCACTGGCCCCCTCAGTCACGGAGACCCTATACTACGTGGGGGCGCTGGACAGGATAGTGGGGGTGGATGAGAACTCCGACTACCCCCCGGTCATCGGGGAGCTGGTGGAGTCGGGTAATGTAACCGTTGTGGGGGGCTTCTGGAACCCGAGCATAGAGGCGATACTATCCCTGGAGCCGGACCTGGTTATAGGGGTTGATGCACAGCCCCATATACAGGTTAAGGAGGTCCTCTCCGGCTATGGGATACCGGTGGTGATACTGCCACAGAATAGCATAGAGGATGTGAAGAAGTCCGTAGTGATGGTGGGCCTCGCTACGGGCAACCTGGAGGAGGCGGTTGACGTGCTCTCAGCCATGAATGAGAAGCTGGCCAAGGTGAGGATGATGGCCAGCAACATAACTGATCCCCTGAGCGTCGCACTCATTGTATGGGTTAACCCCATATTCGTCGCCGGGGGCGAGACCTTCCAGAATGATATAATAGAGTATGCTGGCGGGGTGAATGTATTCTCCAACACGAGCGGCTGGCCCATGGTGGGCGTTGAGGACCTCCTAGAGGCCAAGCCAGACGTCATAATACTATCACACGGCCTAAACGTGTCACAGTTCATAGACTACCTTGTAAGCCAGGTGGGCGAGGACGCGCTCCAGATACCAGCTATAAAGGAGAGGAGGGTATACGTGATCGAGGGCATGTATGGGGATATGATGTCGAGGCCCTCACCCAGGGTTGCCGATATAGTCATACTGATACAATACATACTCTACCCCGAGCTATACGGCTCCACGCCGAGCGAGATACCAACAGTAGTATCCCCGGAGACGGTGGAGATCCCAGGGCAGTAGAGGAGTGGATAGGGGACGGTGATGGGGAGGATCACGGGGCTGGCAATACTCCTCACACTACTAGCAGTACTCCTAGTCATAAGCATGGCCACAGGGCCCTACAAGGGCCTGGGCCTGGGAGACGCTGTATCATACCTCCTAGGCAGGTACCAGGGCGAGGGCGGGGGGGTGCTGCACTACAGGCTACTACGCAGCATGGCAGCCATACTAGCTGGGGCGGCCCTCGCCGGGTCCGGGGCCTCCATACAGTATATCCTCAAGAACCCCCTGGCAGACCCGTACCTCCTGGGTATATCCAGCGGGGCCGCCCTTGGAGTACTCCTCCTAGTATACCACACCGGATCCCCCCCAGCCTATAGCGTGTATGGCGCGGCGTTCGCTGCCGGCATGGCGGGCTTCGGCCTGATACTAGGGGTCGCAGGCATGCTGGGGCTATCCACTACAGCGCTGATAGTCGCGGGGGTCTCGATATCATACCTCCTAGGGGGTGCCAGCATGATCATCATCACCAGGCTCGGGGACAGGCTTCCAGGCGCGTTTGCATGGCTATTCGGCACAGTTGCCTATGTCACCAGCGACATGCTACTATACACGGGGGTAGCGGCCGGGATAGGGATTGCAGGCCTAGCCCTGCTATCGAGGAGGATCGGGGTACTCCTCGTTGGAGAGGAGATGAGTAGGGGGATGGGGGTTAACGTGGAGAGGGTGAGGCTACTAACCTCCATACTAGCAGCCCTGACAGCGTCGAGCGTTGTGGCAATGGCTGGCCCGATAGGATTCATAGGGCTGGCCGGCCCATGGCTGGCAAGGCTGCTAGTAGGCTCATGGTTCCCCGAGGTCCTCGCTGCGAGCCTAGCCTCGGGAGCAGTCCTGACCCTATTCTCGGATGTGAGCATAAGGCTTATCGGCGGGGGAGAACTGCCGCTTACAGCCGTATCCTCGCTCTACGGGGGGGCGGCGCTCTTCTACCTGACGATAAAGACTAGGAGGGGGCTATGATGGCCTGCAGGGTGGAGGGTAGGAGGCTTGAGTATAGGAGTGGTGGTAGGACGATACTAGAGGTGGGGGAAGCCGTCTACGGGCCCGGGGGCCTACACATGGTTATAGGGCCCAACGGCGCTGGGAAGACGACGCTCCTCCGCGTCCTCATAGGCCTTGCCGGGAGGGGTGATAGGAGTATATGCAGCATGGATCCTGGCAGGGCTAGACGCCTCCTATCATACATCCCGGCCCACATAGATGCGGATAGGTGGGCTAGGGTCGAGGAGGTCCTCTACGCGGCCATACAATCCTCCCGGGGCTCCAGGGAGTCGATGGAGGAGGCCTCAAGGCTCCTAGGCGTGGGTAGACTATGGGGGAGGAGGTTTGGGGAGCTAAGCAGCGGGGAGCAGAGGCTCGTCATGGTCGCGGCGGGGATAGCGAGGAGGCCCGAGGTCCTCATAGCGGACGAGCCCCTCTCATTCCTTGATATAAGGAATCAGGCATCCGTCATCAGGGCCTTCAGGAGGCTCTCGGAGGGGGTGACTATACTAATGACGACCCACGAGCTACTCTACATAGGATATGCCGACACCGTTACGCTCCTCCAGGGGGGCAGGGTATTGTATAATGGGCCTCCAGACTCCCTGGGCGAGGACCTCCTAGCCAGGGTCTATGGCGTCAAGGTGCAGCGCACCCTCATGGATGACGGGCGGCCAGCATTCATCCCCATAGTCTGGCTCAGGTGGTCGGTGAACACTTCATGGCCTCCAATGGAGGCTCCAGGCCTCAACCCAGCGGTCAGCACTGCTAGAGCCCGATCCTCTCAAGGAGCCTAGATGCGTTATTATATAGGATCGCGGTCTTCACCCTCCCAGGTATATCCAGTTCTAGTATAGCGTTCACCCAGTCCCTTGGCTCCGTCCCAGTTATGTATGGGTAGTCGGAGCCGAACAATAGCTTATCCCCTCCAACCTCCTCCACGGCCCTCTTAACGAAGAAGGGGTCGGCTGCGCTCGTGTCTGAATACACGTTATCGAGGCCGAGGGCCTCCAGGGCTTCGTGGAAGAAGATCCCCGGCTGCAGCGCGCTGTAGGAGCCCAGATGGGCGATAACAAACACCAGGTCCCTATACCTCCTCGCAGCCTCGGCCACAAGCCTTGGCCTAGCATCGCTGCACATCGCCGGGAGCTCCCACACTCCCGGGTCGCAGCCGGTGTGGACTATCACAATCCTCCCCTCCTCCTCTAGGAGCCTATACAGCCTCCCCAGGCTCCTATGGTTGGGGCGTATGAAGTGTAGTGTTGGGAAGATCTTTACGCCTACAATCTCGTCAATAACCCTCCTCAGCCTCTCGACATTCCATGATATGCCCCTATCCGGGTTGAGGCTCGCGACAGGCAGTATCTGGTCAAGCTCCCTAGCCGCCTTGAGGACCTCCTCCGTGGACCTGGTATGCTCCCTGAGGACCTCTATATGCTCCCTAACAGCCTCCCCGGGACTGTATACAAGCTTGTTCATCATCGGAAGCCTGCTGAGCGCCACGTAATCCATCATATCACCCACTGCATTGTATATCCTCTCCTCGGTGACCCTAGCCTTGAAAGCCTCTATACTAGGCTCCACAGCAATAGCAACCCCCCGGATAATGCCAGCCCTCTCCCAGACACCCACAAGGACCCTCCCAGCCTCGACCGGGTCTCTAACCCACCAGGGGAGATGGGCGTGGAAGTCTATCACCTGCTGCAAAAGCCCACCACGTAGAAATATGTTATTGTGGAGGATAAATATGGTCAACCCGAGCAGTTAAGCAGGCACCCCTCATAGCATTCGAGGTCCTCGCAATCCTCAGCACAGATCTCCACACACTCCAAACCAGCACACCCAGCCCTAATCCAGGGGGATAGGCTAGGCCATGGGGGGATAATATAGTAGTATACTAGACATACGGGGCTCACACGTTATATATCACCGGTAATAGATCAAATTCCCTATACCTAGGCCGAGGCACCGTCACGCCGGGTCTCCAGGGGCTGGCCTCGCTGGTGGAGGTAGGAAACTTAACCGGCCACCATTAAACTATTAGCATTGAACGCGCCTACAAGGGCTCAGGCATGGGTGGTGTACTGGTGAGGAGCCTCGTCATCCTACTGGTAATAATTCTGGGAGTCGCCCTTGCAATGGCATTTATGCGCGGCGGCATGGAGAGCGGCTCCCCGGGGGAGCTTTACGGAGAGGTCCTCAACGGCGCGCCGGACTCGATCGTGGTTAAGGTCGACGATCTCGGCTGGGGCGATAGGATCCCGGAGAAGTACACGTGTGACGGCTCCTCCAGCATGCCCGTGATCAGCTGGAGCCGGGTTGATGGCGCGGGGTCATACGCGGTCATAGTATATGACCCGGACGCTCCTGGAGGAGTCTTCTACCACCTAGCAGTATACAACATACCTGGCAACGCCACAGAGCTGAAGCCCGGCACCGTGCCTGGGGTGGTCCTCAAGAATAGTGCGGGGTCCAGGGGCTGGTATCCTCCATGCCCTCCCCCCGGCCATGGGGACCACAGGTACTACTTCCTAGTCATCGCCCTACAAGGCACGATCCAGGAGGATGTGGCTGGTGTGGAGGACCTGGCCGACGCGCTTAAGGGGAGGGTCATAGCCTACGGGGCACTAATGGGCGTCTATGGAAGGTAGGCTAGGGGGCCTCCAGGATCCTGGCTAGCCTTGATACCACTTCATCGCTGCTAGGCCTCATCCACGGCCTGGGGTCCATCATATCCCTTACAAGCTCTCCTAGGCTTGCTGGCTGGATCCTGCCAGTATACTCCCCCAGTATCCCTGGCTTGGAGACGAGGTCCTCTCCGTCTATGTACTCCCCGGACGCCATATACAGTAGTATATTGCCTAGCTGGTAGACGTCGATCCTATTCTCATAACCCCTCTCAGAGCTCTCCCTCCTAAGGTCGCTATACACCTGCTCCGGTGCCCTCCACCCGGGGGTGTATGCTAGGGTCCTGTGGGTGCTGGCTGTTGAGAGTAGCCTTGATAGGCCTGAGAAGTCGCCTAGCTTCACCACTCCACCCACGATGAATATGTTCCCAGGCTTTATATCCCCGTGGACCAGGCCCCTACTGTGTATATACCTGAGGGCATCCCCGAGCTGGACCCCAGCCAGCAGGACCTCCCCAACCCCAGGCTTCCACCCTGAGTCGAGCTGCCAGGCTAGGGAGCCCATGTCTGCATACTCATAGACCAGCAGGGGCGCCTGCCTGCTGTAGGATAGGAGCCTTAGGAGGTGTGGATGGTTCAGCATGCTTATAGTGCTAGCCTCCTCCCTAACCCTCTTCATAATCCTCTCACTAACGGTAGGCTGCTCACCCCCAACTATGAGGGATTCAAGCCCCCGGGGCACCTTGAATACAGCCTCAGAGCCAGGCCTCCGGGCCAGGTACGCGCACCCCCACCCCCCGCACCCCAGCAGGCATACATCCCAGCAGCCCTCGAAGCCCTCGGGAGCTATATCCTCCAGGCAGCTCCTCCTCCATGGCCCATGGCA
>JALWGG010000221.1:752-2631 GCA_027013765.1 Acidilobaceae archaeon | reverse complement strand
GTCCTAGGATGGGTAGAGCAGCATCTGCGGCAAGGAGCCAGGAGGAGATGATCAGAAGAGCGCTGAAATTCGCTAGGAAGGCGGGCGAGAGGCTTAGCGTGGAGGCCGTGTATATAGTGGGCTCAAGGGCGAGAGGCGACTATCTAGATGAGAGCGATATAGATATCGTCATAGTAGCGCACGGCGTAAAGAAGTTAAACATGAAGGAAAGACTCACACTCCTAGCCGACATAGCCGAGCCAGGGGTCGACTACCTAGTCTATGACGTTGAGGAGTGGGAAACGGGAGCCACGGCCTGGATCAGGCAGCTCAGGAGGGAAGCTAAGAAGCTACCCCTAGACGCCATAGACGAGGGTTGAGTTGTAAAAGCCTTCTAAAACTATATACTTGCCGTAAACCTCTATAACGACGCTGGGTGCAGGTGATAATGCTTAAAGAGATACTCCTAGGCATTGATCTAGGCCTAATTGTCAGCCTCCTCCACACATCCCGCAGGCTTCGCATGAGTAAACAACACCTACTCCTCCTCACCGCTATGAAGCCTACCGTGAAGACCCCCCAAAGCACCCACTCCTTCACTATAAACATGCCTCCAAGGCTAAGGATCAGCGGAGAGTTAAAGCCTCCAAGAGAGGTGCTCCGATACGGGCTACTCATAACCATAACCTACAACGCCCTCTTGGCAACCTGCATTATAACAGGATGCATATAGCAGTCGTCTTCCTAACTAGAATCCCCTAATATGGCCGATATTCTCTCAAGGTCTAATTTATAAGAAGGTCTAAGGGAGGTTAAACACAGCTCCCAGGCGTTTTGATTTTATAGCACTATGTATAGCGCAGAGGGTGGCTCCCTCGGGAGCCTGGCTAGGTGCTCTAGTGCCTCTATAAACCAGGCAAGACCCGGATAGCCAGTGGGGCCTGGAGTACAGCGTAAGGATACCCGGCTCAACTAGCAGCATTCCACCTTCTTCGAGATCATAAACAGTGTGTTCTAGGACAAGAGAGACAACATAATGAGGTAGCTGAGGAGATATAGTCAAGCCCGCTTTACCAACAAGGAGAGGATAACGGATAAGTACCACTACCCCGAAAACCTATATGCGGGTCACAGGAAGCATACAACCTCCTCTGAAGCATGATGGATACCTACTACGAGGAACACAATACAGACAATATAATGTCGGCAAAGCTATTCGAGAGATCATCACGACCTGGCTTAGAGATCACATACTAGGCTTGGACAAGAAGTATGAGGAATATTTCAAAAATACTTTACATAAAAATAAAATAATAACATATTTAAACTTATATGTTGAATACTATCCTCATAGGATGAAGAGACTTGAGCAAGCCTCTTTTCGAAAATATAGGTATAGGTACTATAATTAAACGTATAGGCGAGTGTAATGCGCTTTCAGATGACTATAGCTTATCTATACTACTAACACAGCAAACACCACGTGAAGACGAATGCAAAGACCTGTGTATAGCAGGCGGCTCTAAACTAGTTGTTATAGACTTCAAAGCACCAGATGTTATAGATTATCAAATGAGGCGCTATAAGAATGTGCGCACAAGGGTATCAAGGTTAGGAAATATTATTGGTCTCAATAACATATTTTTAGGATTACTTCATGCTGCGTTGAAGATCAGTACGCAATGTGTAATTAATTATAACAAGGGTTATTTTATGCATATGGCTACTCCATTGTCAACAGTTTTCGTTCCATTAAGCGAGTTTAACGGCAATTCGCACACATTTCAAAAAGGCACTTTATATTTTGGAAATATAGATATCAATGAGATTGATTATAATTGCATATTTTGCAATGGATTACTAAAAAGATATTTAGAATCAGAGAGTTTAATTATTTTAA
>JALWGG010000221.1:0-742 GCA_027013765.1 Acidilobaceae archaeon | reverse complement strand
TTAAAATCTATGACACCTACCTGTTGTTCTATTAGAAATAATTTATGTTTTAATACTATTGGATTTTCTCCTCAATATTGCGATTTCTGCTATGATTTGTGTGAAGCTAAAATAGAGGTTAAAATAAGTTCTAGCTATGCAACGAATAGTCTCTGGATTAATGGCTTTACTTTATCATATTTACTTTGGTTGATAAGAAGTTGTAAAATAGGATATCATATAAGAGGTAGGGAAGACAGGGAAAAGATTATAGAAGAGCTTCTTTCGTTAATAGGTGATTTAGAATCAGCCGAAGGATTTAATGCAATATACATATTCCTATATACGCCTGGTACTGGTTTCCAATTGATACCTCTCAGTGGTTCTAGATAAATTATATTTTTTATTTTAATTTATTATTATATTGTATGATATAGTCTAGTGGTTCCATGAATATGGCAGTCGATCAAGAGCCTGGATGTGAACCATTCTAGGAGTCCCTGGATTATGCAAGTGATCTATCTTGTGTCTCTGTTCTCCAGGCTCCGCATTTCTATATGCATCTCCCTGCACAAAGGCTAGGTACTAGTATCAAACCCGGATAAATGCAAGGTGATAGACTTAGAGAATGTAGTAAGGAAGTATAAAGATAAATAGATATAAAAAATTATAATTCTTTTATCTGCTCCAGTTTTATTAGATTACTTTGTATTAATTGTTTTAATAACGCAAGAACAGGATCATCCTCTCTTCCCTTCCTTCC
>JALWGG010000220.1 GCA_027013765.1 Acidilobaceae archaeon | reverse complement strand
GTATAGAGGAGGTTGTTGATAGGCTGATAAGAGAGGTGCCCGCATTCAGGAGGAGGGTGCAGGGTGCCTAGCATGGAGGGAGTCCAGCTACTGGGGATAGCTGGAATGCTACTGGTATTCGCCTCCTTCATAGTCAAGAGGTGGATATGGCTATACTCATTCAACATGACGGGCGCGCTACTCCTAGCAGTATATGCATACCTCAGAGGAGACTACGTATTCCTGGTGGTGGAGACCGGCATAGTAGTATTCCTAGCCTACAGGCTACTGGGCGAGGTTTCAAAAAAGAGGGAGGATAATGCCTGATAACGTATACCCCTCTAGGATACAGGCTCGGCTGTGACCCCGTACTTCTGCTTCCACTCCTCGAAGGCCTTCTGCTCCTCCGGCGTCAGCTCCTTGCCTATCCTGTACCATCCAGGCTTGGCCTTGAACTCGTCTGGGGCCTCGTCGGTCTTGTATATACAGTCTACCGGGCAGCTGGCTATGCATGCAAAGTCGTCCTGACACTTCTCCCATATCAGCCTAGCCTTCATATTCTCGTCAAACTCTAGAGCGTCATAGGGGCATACCTCTATGCATGCTCCACAGCTTATACAGCTGTCCTGGTCGACTACTACTCTCACGAAGTTTGCCAGACTGCTCATCTCATCCACCCTTCATGATTCATGATGTATTTATTGTATGGGCTTGTTAAAAAGGATTTGCTCTTGAGTGGTATTGGTGTGGCAATATTGTTGGTACAGGCATATACGTGTAATGGGTGGTATAGACGTGGAAGTACTCCCACTGGATGCACATCAACATAATTGTTATATATCCCCACTAATCTATAATATTAGTAGTATAAAGGATCCTGGAGGATGTCAAGTATGGAGTTAAAACTCGCGAGAATAGATTTACATAGACAGAAGGTCTCCGTGGAGAAGATTGATGACAAGACCGTTAGGAGGTTCATAGGAGGCAGGGGCCTCGGGGCATACCTAGCACTCAAGGAGATACCGAAGGGGATAGACCCCTTCAGCCCCGACAATAAGGTATTCATACTAACAGGCCCAATCGTCGGCACAGCAGCGATCGAAAGCGGCAGGTACCATGTAGTGGCTAAGAGCCCCCTAACAGGGATCCTTGGAGACGCAAACAGCGGAGGACAGTTCGGCCCATGGCTCCGCTTCTCCGGCTATGACGGGCTCATCCTTGAGGGGGCCAGCGAGGAGCCAGTGTGGATCAGTATCGTGAATGGGGAGATAAACTTCCACGATGCAAGCAACCTATGGGGCAAGGGCGTATTCCACACGGAGAAGATCATAAGGGAGACAGTAGGCATCACTAAGGAGTCGCTTGGCAGCGTCCTAGCAGTCGGGCCAGCGGCCGAGAACAGGTCCAGGATAGCGGCTGTCATGAATGACAGGTACAGGGCCGCCGGGAGGGCCGGGCTGGCATCAGTGATAGCCTCTAAGAAGGTCAAGGCTATATGGGCCTACGGGAATAGGAAGGTGATGGATGAATTATATGATAAGAACAGGTATATGGCGGAGGCCAAGAAGGTTATAAAGAAGATAATGGAGCACCCTATAAGCAAGAGCCTATATGAGTTCGGCACAGCCGTCCTAGTCAACGTGATCAACGCCCACGGCGCACTACCAACACAGAACTGGACCCGGGGCAAATTCGATAAAGCATTCAACATAAGCGGTGAGAAGCTGGCAGAGACCTACCTAAAGGCCAGGAAGGGGTGCTGGGGCTGCGTCATCCAGTGCTCCAGGGTGAGCGAGGTCGAGTCAGGCCCCTACAAGACACCCCTCTCCGAGGGGCCAGAGTATGAGACTATATGGGCCAACGGTGCTGACACCATGATCGGGGACCTAGACGCCCTCGTCAAGGCCAACTACCTGATGAATGACATGGGGTTCGACACCATAAGCTTCGGCTCGACAGTGGCAACACTAATGGAGATCTATGAGAGGGCCAAGAAGGGGGAGCTGCCGGAGGAGAAGGCTAAAGAACTCTTCGAGCTACTCGGGGACGTGAATCCAGAGTGGGGCAACCCCCAGGCCCTCATACAGCTAATCTGGATGGCGGCATACAGGAACAGGATCGGGGACCTAGTGGCTGAGGGTGCAAAGAGGCTTGCAGAATACTTCGGAGTCCCAGACGCAGCCATACACGTCAAGGGTATGGAGATGCCAGCCTATGACCCGAGAGGGATCAACAGCATGGCACTATCCTACGCCACCAGCAACAGGGGAGGATGCCACCTAAGAGCATACTCCGTAAGCTTCGACGTCCTCGGAGTCCCCAAGAAGTTCGACCCGCTCAAGGTGGATATGGAGAAGGTAGAGCTGGTGAAGATGCAGCAGGACTACTTCTCCTTCATAGACTCGCTTGTGGTATGCAAGTTCAACACATTCGCCACGGGACCGGAGGACTATGTAGAGCTTGTAAAGGCCGCCACGGGATGGGAGGACTTCACGGTAGAGGAGCTCATGGAGACTGGAGAGAGGATCTACAACACCGAGAGGCTATTCGCCGTCAGGGAAGGACACGGGTACAAGGACACACTGCCAAAGAGGCTCCTAGAGGAGCCACTACCAGACGGGCCAGCCAAGGGTAAGACTGCGAAGGAAGCCCTTGAGAGGTATCTGCCAGAGTACTACAAGCTTAGGGGGTGGAGTGAGGGCAAGCCCCTGCCTGAGACTTTGAAGAGGCTCGGCCTGGACGAGTTCCTCTATATAGTCTCATAGCCTCCTCCCACTGGTGGTATGACTACAACCTCATCCCCATTCTTTACCCTAGTCTCCTCTCCCTGGAGGTAGGCTGCCTCCCTACCGTTCAGGAGGATCCTGTAGTCGCTACTGAACTTGTCGCCATCGAATATCTCCTCTCCTAGGCTGGGGTATGCCTCTACAAGCTTCCTTATAACGTCTCTAAGAGTCGCGTCATCCCCGACCTCTACCTCGTGCTCGATCTTGCCCGTCATATTGTATAGTATCCCTAGAGTCTTCACCTTGACCCTTATAGCCATAGTATGGCACCTATACTATGAATAGTGCTCTAGGTGAGAATAGTACCGTGTCGCCCTCATTAAGCTTAGTATGTAGGCCGTCCAGGAAGTCTATCCTCCTGCCGTTGACAGCAATCTCCACGGGATACTTCACCTCTCCATCATCAAGCACGAGGTCCTTGAACCCCTTGTGCACCCTCTCATCCACATACCTTATAGCGTCTAGGACCGTAGCCCCCTCCTCCAGATCCGCCTCCACCTCGAACCTGCCTATAATCTTGTAGAATTCTTGTATGAATACCAGTTTAACCTTCACAGCCCACACCTACAATCAATCTTTCAGGCGGCGTGGATATTAACTGTTACCCGGGGCCCCTGCTAGGAGCGTGTATAGCTCGTCCATCACGGAGTCTACGTCCTCAAACTCGATCCCTGCAACATCAGCCCTACTCCTCCAGGCGAGCTTGGTCTGGTAGAACATGAGCTCGTTGAGCTGTGTACCCTCAAGCCTTGCAGCCAGGTTGAACGGCTCTGAGGGGGGCGCCGCGTAGAAGTTCCCGGTCACGGCTACATCTACTAGGTACTGATCGTGCAGGCGTGCAGACATTGATATACTGAACCCCTCCCTGCCGGCCCGAGCGGTCAGCCCGGCACTGGGGCCTGGATACCTGATCCAGGAACCAGACCTGTATCCCCCGGCTGCCCTGAGGACCTCCTCGCCCAGGCCTACCTGGGCTACATCGACGACCTTGTATATCCCCCTGAGGACCTCTAGCAGTGCGTCCCTGCTTGAGCCCAGCAGCTCCACCACTCCCACGCCCCCCATCTTGGTAACCCCTATCACAGCCCGTGACCCGGGGAGGTCGGCCTCGCCCCCGTAAACTAGGCCTCCAGCCCTCTGGACGGCCCTCACCGCCTCCCTGTAGAGGCTCTTTAGCAGGCCTGGGTAGAGTAGTGTGACTCCTATATACGTGAGGTCCTCCCCAGCTATTGGCGGGCCCCCAGTGATCCTCCTATGCGTAGCCGTGCCAGTGTAGGGTGTGTAGAGGCCGAGGACCTCTATCCTGGAGGGTATTGTGCATAAAACCCCCCGGGGCTTGGGGGAGCCTGTCAGCAACTCATCTATATAGGCCTGGAGTAGCTGCTGCGCCTCCTCAAGCCCCCTGCACTCCAGCTCTGAGAGCCTGATCCTGCTGTATAGCATGCCGCCTCATTTCCTCTCCACTTCGACTATATACTTCCCGAAGATCTTTTTAAACTCCTCCACCCCGACCAGGGGCCTGCCATCCTCGCCTGCTATCGGCTGCCTCGCCACTGGCGACTCACTGTATAGCGGGTTTAGCTTTGCAATCCTATCCTCAAACGTCTCCACGTGGGGGTTCACGTAGAAGACGCCGACGGGGATCCTGTTGCCCCATTCAAGGGCCTTGTCCCACGCCCTTGCTATCTTCTCCTCAACCTCCTCAATACTATTCTCATGGACCACGGGGTCCCAGCCGGGCTCCTCCTCAAGCTTGTAGAGCCTACCCTTGTAGAAGTCAGCAGTATACAGGTTGTTATAGGTTACACAGGGCTGGAGCACGTCGACCAGCGCCGTGCCCCTATGCTTTATAGCCGCTTTAATAATCTCCTTCAGGTGGTCCACCCATAACGCGTATCCCCTGGCGACGAATGTGAAGCCGGAGGCTATCGCCAGGGCTATCGGGTTGACTGCATCCTGTATATTCGGCCTCGGCAGGCTTTTAACCTGCTCCCACCTCCTAAGTGTGGGGCTCGCCTGCCCCTTCGTCAATCCATAGACCTGGTTGTTGTGTAGTATGACTGTTATGTCTATATTCCTCCTACCCACAGCGACGAAGTGGCCAGCCCCTATCCCCAGCAGGTCGCCGTCTCCACCGTTTACAATAACCGTTAGACTGGGGTTTGCAAGCTTTATCCCGGTAGCGAATGGTATGGCCCTCCCGTGTAGGGTGTGGACTCCGTTGGCGTTTATGAAGTGTGGGGTCTTGCTGCTGCAGCCTATCCCAGATACTATAACAGTCTGTGCCGGGTCTAGGTCTAGCTCTGCGAATGCCTTCTGCATCGCAGCTACTATGCCGAAGTCGCCGCATCCGGGGCACCAGTCGGACCATACGTCCGTCTTATACCTTGCCAGGCTACTCGCCATACCTCAACACCACCTTCTCTACTCCACCCTCTATAATCCTCTCGACAGCGTCTACCAGCTCCATCGTGTATATCGGCCTACCCGTATACTTTAGTATATACCTGGTAACCAGGAACCCCGTGTTCTGGGCCACAACCCTCGCGGCCTGAGCCATTATATTGTGCTCCACAGCTATAACCCTCCCAGCATCATAGCCCTTGAGGACCTCCCCCACGAACCTGGTGGGGAATGGGGTGAACATTCTTAGGTGGAGGTATGCACCCTCTAGCCCCCTATCCCTGAGGACCTCTAGAGCCTCCAGCGCGGCTCCCTTGACGAATCCCCACCCGACTAGTAGGAAGTCCTTGCCGCCGCCGTAGAGCCTCGCCCTCTCCTCCACGGGTATCTCGCTATCGGCTATCTCAAGCTTCTTCATCCTCTTCTCATACATCTCTATCCTATTCACCGGGTCCTCGGTTATGTGCCCATACTCGTCGTGCTCGTCCCCAGCATGCCATGTTATGGCCCCCGAGCCTAGGACTGGCCTGGGGCTTATTGGCTCGCTCTTATCAAACCTCTTAAACACACCCCTAGGGGCCTCCAGTAGGGTCTTGCCCCTATCAATCCTTATCCTATCCCAGCTTGGCAGTGGGACGGTGAAGGTAGAGTTGGCGAGGAACTTGTCTAACAGATGGATCACTGGTAGCTGGTACCTCTCAGCATAGTTCATCGCATTTATCGCGTCATAGAACGCCTCCTCAGGGTCGCCGCTTGCCAACACGATCCTGGGGAACTCGCCGTGGCTCGCGTAGAGCGTGAATAGCAGGTCGCTCTGGCTCCCCCTGGTGGGCTGGCCCGTGCTCGGGCCGCCCCTCTGGTAGTAGGTTATAACTACTGGAGCCTCATTCATGCCAGCCCATCCAAGGGCCTCAACCATGAGGCTGAATCCCGGGCCGCTTGTGGCCGTCGCGCTCCTAGCCCCGGCGAGGCCTGCGCCTATGGCTGATGCTATGGCGGCTATCTCATCCTCCGTCTGGAAGACTAGTATGTTCCCAAGAGCCTCTCCATCAACGCTCAACGATTCATGGGCCTCCAGGAACGTTGACTCATCCGCCGCCGGGGTTATGGGGTAGTAGGACTGGAATCTGAGGCCTCCTACAACCTTCCCCATACCAACTATGTCGTTACCAGTTGCTATTATCAGCTCCCTGGCATCAATGGTTGGGGTCGAGAGTTTCAGGGGGGACCCGTACTCCCTCCTCACATCCTCTATAATCATTGATGATAGGAACTTGTTCATCTCCACGATCTTAGCCCTGCCGGCGAACCTCCTCTCAATGCCATAGTCTACACTATCAGGGTCCAGGCCTAGGAGGCCTGCCATGGCAGCGAATATGATGGTGCTCCTGAACCTCTGGGCCTGGCCTAGGGTCAGGTTATACCTCTTCCTCAGCCCGTCCAGCACCTGTTTGAAGTCTATCCCAATAATATTCACGCTCCGCTCCTTCTCAAGGTATGATACAACGTCTGATACAGTCTCTCCTATCCCAGCCTCCCTATAGGCTGATAACAGCCTATCCCTAACCTGGGGCTCCATGCTCGGTATCCTAGTAATCCTAGTCCTTGAGACCCCGGTGTCATAGATCAGCCAGCCCCCATCGCCGATGTCGAATACGTGGGTGAATACGCTCTCAGCGTCTAGGAAGCCTGCTAGCTGCACGGGGTATGTTAGGGATAGTGGGATCCTCCTGGCCGAGACCCTCATGTGTACATAGCTGTGCCTGCCAACGATGTTTGAATAGTACTCCCTATCGGAGACGACACCGTAACCCCTCCTGGCAAGGGCAGAGGTGAGGATCTGGCCACTGGTCTCCATACCAGAACCCTGGGGCCCTCCAATCAATAATAATAACTCATCCAATGCCAAGGCCCATCACAGCACCCGGGGAAGACGACATCCAACGGTTAATATAAATACAAGTATAGATTCAATATTCCACCATACAAGGTCCCGTCGGCTGAGGCTCCTTATTATCTTATCCTGAATATTACATCCTTGCTCGTTACTCCCAGTATCCTGTAGCCCCTGCTTATCAACGCGTCCTTATACCTAAGCTTCTTCAATAGGCTCACTATAACGGGGCCCCGGGATACTCTTACCAGCTCCCCTATGGCCTTCTCAATATCGTCTACAAGGTCTAGCACTGTGAAGGAGTATACTGTGTCGAACGCCTCATCCTGGAAGGGGAGCTCCTCTACATTCCCCAAGACTATGTTACACCTCCCCGGGCATATGTTGTTAAGCCTCCATTGGGCGATTGAGAGCATGCCCCTGCTATAGTCTAGGCACGTTAGCATTTCGACGTTGCTCAGCATCCTGGTTGTGGCCATGAACTCCGCCAGGAGCCCCGTGCCGCACCCCGCATCTAGGACTCGCCCCCTGGGGGGCGCCCTGGATAGGGCTTTGAGGTATTTCTCATACTGCTCCACACGGTACAGCTCGTCATACCCGCTATAGGTAGCCTCATACCTCTCCCTGATCACATGCCCCTTAGACATCAGGCTACACCACTACACCTCCTGCAGATCCTGTATAGGCTCCCCCCAGCGCCATCATCCATCTCATACAGTAGCTTGTATGCGGGGTCTAGGGGTCTGCATGTCTCGTCGAATTCAAGCCTCAGCCACATAGTCCTACCCAGGGGAGATATGCTTCTAGACCCCCTCAAGAGGACCTTGGATAATAAGTGGAGTAGTGCATCCCCGACACGGCTCCCCGAGCCCCTGGTGTATGGGATCCCGTATAGCATCGCGAGGACCTCCTCCAGCCCCGGCCGGTAGCTCGACGGCTTGAGCCTGGATAGGTGTGAGAGGTCCTCAATGTGTATTCTTGACGAGACCCTAGAGTCGAGCACCAGCCCATCCCTCCCGGGGCCTGGGAGGAGTCTGTCCGGGGGGCGTATTAGGAGTATCCTTAGAACCCTATCACCCACAGAGTCCCATATATGGG
>JALWGG010000219.1 GCA_027013765.1 Acidilobaceae archaeon | reverse complement strand
CCTATGTATCATTGCTATTGTATTCTACTTTTAATTATTAATAGGCTAATAGGGGGAGGAGATTATGGCTTGCACACCTGCCTGGCCTGCTCTATTTCTTATAGCCTCTTCTCCGTCATCGGTTGCTGTGCCTTCTCGATGCACTCTCTTATAGCTAGGAGTTGTGGTGAAACACAGTACCCATCTTCTCTGCCACTCCATTCTATCAGGATCATGTGACACGGAGTTTCAACCTCAATCTTAGTTGGAGGCTCAACGTTAACGACAAAGTATTGGTGCTCGCCTATGTAGAGAAGCATTGCCTCAACCGCTCTCTCCAGGCTAGCAACCCTACATATCAGACACTGGGTCTGGATGGGTGGAGGAAGAGGCCTCAGATAATTGATATAGAATTCCTTAGGGTCTAGCACCCTCACCCAGCGCTTCATAAGCGGCCAAAAGTCGTAGTCTCGCTTATTCCAGGTAGCCAGTATGGCTTGCTTAAACCTTTCCTCGTTGCGTAGGTAAAGTGCGGTCGCTACATACACGGTATCCTCTGGGTCTTTGACGAATTCCTGTGCCTCCGAGAGGTATCTGGCTACCTTCTCGTCGGGAAGAGGCTCAACTCGCTCCAATACGGTTTGGAGTGCTAGGCGCATCTCATGCTCGCTCCTCCCAGCTCTCCGCGCTATCTCTCCCGTCATGCTCTAGGATCTCGCTCCTCAGGGCCTCAGGATAGTAGGAGGGGTAGATGCTAGGGGCTAGGGAGACTATGTAGCGGTTGAATCCCTGCTCCCGGATGAGTGCCGCTATAACCACGTTGGCGTCAAGGATTACTGCTGCGTAGCGTCTCTCATCCTTGTCCACGCCTTCCTCGCCACCTCATCGGCTATCCGCAGGGCGTCCTCCATTTCCAGCTTGGACTCCATAGCTACAACTTCCAGCAATAGCAACGTCTCAGCAGCCTTCGCCAACTCCTCAACCCCCACGCCCCGAGCCCTGGCAAGCTCTACTACCTCCCTGGGAAGAGGCACCTTGACAAACACCATCTCCTGACTCAACCTGACACCCTATATTATTATCGGACTCCTAACAGCTAAAAACCAATGCCCCCAAAGACGCCAATCAATATTACCAAGTATAACCTTACAAACCACTCCATAAGACTCCATAGCCTCCCTATACCCGTATATCACTTCACTCTTTTTACATGCTGCCAACCTATCGAAAGTGCCACAGTCCAGTGCAAGCATCGAACCCTCCTGCGTCTTCGGCCCCCACGGATAAGCTACCTCCATAAGTCAAAATGACCAAACAGGGTCTTACTTCAGCTACCATGTCATCACTTTTCCTAGTTAGGTTCCTAAAGCCGGGCAGTGTGGGGCTTAAGGAAGATATCTATGAGTGGCGGGCCCACCGCAAGTTTGAAGTTGCTGAGCCGGAGGCTGGGAGATATAAACAACGTTTCCGATGGGAACCATTAGATGGAAACACTCTTCAAGGATGATGGTCATAATAGTCATAAACAATGATAGTCCGGAATCATCTCTACAGGAAAAGACTAATTGGCTCGTTGCCTATAGGATTAGATGGGTGCGAGGGTTTGTCCAAGGTTATTAGAGTAAGATATGAGAGGGGAGCGCTTAGGCCCATTGATTACGTTGAGTTTAATGAGGGGGAGGAGTTTGAGATAGTTGTTGTAAAGAGGACCTTTAGGGGATTTCGGGAGAAGGCTGGCAAGTACAGGTTCGAGGTTGACCGTGACGTGGTTGAGGAGTTTGCAGAGGAGAGGAGGTAGCCAGTGAATTGAGACCTATTCATACCGTCGTGGTAGACACTAGTGTCTTTGCCGACTACTACCTACTCTTCCCGGGAGACCCGGAGAGGCATAGGAGGGCAAGAGGGGTTCTCGACAGGCTATCCGACCTTGGCCTGCCCGTTTATGAGCCCTTCCTGTTCGAGGTGGAGCTCCGTGCAGTACTTGTGAGGAGAATTGACCCTAAGAACGTTCTAGACATTTTAAATATAGTACTCGGGCACATCAATGTGATAGATGAGAAACTCATTCATGATAAGGCGGCAGAGATAGCATTGCTTACTGGCTGTAGAGCGGTCGACGCTTATTATATAGCGGTAGCTAAGCATGTAGACGCGGTATTGATAACTAGTGATAAAACAATGAGAGATAACGCTTCAAAATCCGGCGTCGAAGCCTACTACTTATTGAGCAATAAAGATTACAATACATTAATAAGCAGATTATCATAATAAGCAATTAAACAATTCAAATCAGATACAATAACCTATTTAGCCACAATAAAATCATCATCTTTTACTCTACGTAAAGATGTGGCGGATCCGCCGGGATTCGGGCCCGGGATCCCGGGACTCCGAAGGCTAGTATTTAAATATCTTTGTCCCATAAGTTGATAATGTTCTGGGACAGATCCGATAAAGCGTCATACCTATTACCTAGTATATGGGACTATGTCCTATAATGTTTGAGTCTAAACATCGAATGGATAGCAATGTTTTATACTATTATTGTAATAGAAGTAGATATAATTATAGTATACTTATTTGAGAAACTAGACTTTCCTTTCTATTAACTAATGATGCGTTACATACTTTTCTTTCATTGTCTGTAATATCTTAGCT
>JALWGG010000218.1 GCA_027013765.1 Acidilobaceae archaeon | reverse complement strand
CTGGCTCCACTGGAACATCTATCTCCGCCTCGTCATATCCGTAGGCTGTCACATGTATTGTAGCCCTGCCTGGTGGTAGGGGTATGGTATCCTTTATGCCCAGCTTATACTCCAATACCTCCTCGCTCGTGGAGAATGGCCCATTGTATTTTATTGTTACTAATGCTTCCTGGATCATTACATCATACTCGCTATCCAGCAGCTTTATCGTCACTAGGCCCCTGTCAACCTTTATCTTATACTCTAGCGCCTCCTCCCTTGTAACGTTTATCCTATCCAGCTCCCATACCTGGGTTGTGCCTGGTATAGTGTATACCAGGTCATATGTGCCCCTTCTAAGCTCAAGCACTGCCTCGCCCCTGCTGACGTTGAACTCTATCAGCCTATCCTTTAATGGCTGGTCTATTGCAAGCGCGACTATAGACCCGAATAGCACGGGGACCTCCTCTCCATCCAAGTCGGCTGTAAGCTTTACATGCAGGCTAAGCTTCTTGCCTAGTAGGGGGAGTATAGCTGAGCCGTCTCCAGCCACCTCTATCACTACTGGCTTCCCATAGTGCTCTGCCGAGGATCCTGATATATTGTATACGCCTGTTGGGAGCATTATCCTATCACCGCTCTTATAAGGTATTGATAAGTTAACCGGTATCCTATTGTATGATAATATGTTTAGTGATCCCTCCTCTATGAGTGACAGTTCCTCCACAACCTCTACATCCTTCAATGTGAAGTTCCATGCATGAAGCCTGGGAATCAGCGGGGCCTCCACCCTGGCTCCATCAGTTACTATCACCTTTGCCACTGGGATCGAGTCATAACCCTCCTTAATCGCTATTACCAGGTATGTGCCCGGCCTTACATCAGCCACGACCTGGGTCCCGTTACTGCTTGTAGCTACTTGTATGGGCTTCACGCCTACAATAGTTAACAGGGGGTCTAGTGGGACCAGTCTTATCAGGGCTTCAGGCACTATACCTCTGGGGAGCGGGTACTTCACGTTATTATACACTGCATATGAAGACTCTGTGACTGCCACAACCTCCACTGAAACCTTTACTGGATTCATCTTAACCACTATGCTGGTATTCTGGGATAGTGGGATTGTAACGGGTAGCGGCTCATACCTGGAGGGTATTGATGCGCTCACAATATAGTCGCCCATTGGCAGGATTAGTCGTTCTCTGCCGGTTTCACTGGTTATTGTGAATGACTTGGCATCTCCGGGTCCTAGCCTCTCTATTACCACGTTGGCTCCGGGTATTTGCACGGGTACCTCTGCATCGATAACTGTGATCTCTAGTTCCGCGTATCGGGGGGCCACATATAGTATGTACTCCATGGTGCTGTATCTGCTAATGTTCAGGGTATATTGTGATTCCTGTATGATCCCTCCTGTAATCCTGACCTTGTATACTCCCTCTCTCAATACACCGGTAATATAGCCCATGTCATTGGTGTGGAGCATGTATTTAATCCCTGGCACGTTGGGTTCGGTTAGGATCATTTCTACGTCGACGCTTGGCACCCCACCGGATGCCAGCCCGCTTACAGGATCGTTGTAGAATACTCCTATAGAGACCTCTATGAGTAGGGGCTCTAGGTACCCGGTTAAATTATAGAGTGTGATGTTTAGGTTGACTCTTACGGTAAGGTCCTTGTAGCCTGTTTTCTGTACTATTATAGTATAGTTTCCGTATGGAAGCATTAACCTGTCTCCACTCACGTCTAGAGTCCTTGTTATTGTATACTCGTTGTATGTGTATGTTATGTTTAGCCTTAAATTATATAGTTTATATTCTTTTACTTCCTTGTCCTTCAAATCTAGTCCTACCATGCTATAGTATGGCTTACCTCTTAGATAGTAGACTCCATCACCACTAATCCAAACCGTTTTTGTATAGCCTGCGATCTCGTCTTCCACACTTACCATATACAATCCGTAGCGTAGCACCACCTGGCCTCCTGGCTCTACTAATGCCTCGCTCGTCTCATATGGTTCGATCATCTTCACCTTTATAGATGCCATGGATAGGAATAGGTCTTTTATGTTGAGTACATTATCGTCGATTAATGGTACTAGTGTTGCCGTATAGTGTTTCGGCGCCAGTAGTACTAGGACCTCGCCCGTGCCCGGTATATTCGCCTCTGTAGAGTTCTCTATGTAATTGGGGTTGCTTGCTGTAATGACGTAAGAGTCCTCTGGTAGGTATACTATCTGAGCCCCGTCAACCCTTATAGAGACGCTTCTCTGAGTCTCCTTAGATACTATGGTTAGGCTTGTATTATTGACGCCGTATATTACCTGTCTTGCATATGCATCCCCATCCAGAACCTCCAGCGGAACCTTGTAGAGTATTGGGTGTAGCTGCACCTCTACCCTTACTGCACCCCTACCCGTGATTGTGAACTGTGAATCCATGTACCGGGGCTTACCAGCAACTCCCGTGTAGCTCTCACCCTCGAACAATAACACCTTAGCCCTTCCATCCGGGCCTGTTGACGCTTTTATTGTGTAGGGGTTTATTGTGTATGGCAGCGTTGGGTCCTGGCTTGATCCTGTGAGTGTTATCTGCACTCCGCCCTGCGGCCCTGACACCAGTTTATAGCCTGGGTCCTTTAGGGGGTCCCCCACGCCTTCGGGCGTGTATATGAATAATTCAACCTCTCTAAGCTTAATTGATATATTCTTCTCTGTATAAGGGAACCTTGATTCGATGTTATGTATTGTTGCAGAGCCTATCCCGGGTAACTCTACGGACAGGTCCACCGGGTATAGTGGCGTGTATACAACTGCTCTTCCCTTGACCGCCTTTACGCGTAGCACCTCCTCTCCACCGGCTCTTGAGTAGACGTATATGGGTCCTGTATAGCTGCTGGTTCCTCCATCGAGTGTCTCTATTGACACGTTTATATTCATTATTATTGGTTGGTACTCATTCATGTTATGTGCAAACCGTATTACAGAGCCGCTGGCAGTGACTGCATATATACTCTCCTTATCCGCGTGTATAAGGTATGTGCTATCCTCGCCCAGGTTCATTGAGTAGTATGTCGGTGCCCCCCTCCACATTGGCAGCCATTCATCTATCTTTACTAGTTGCATCGACCCGTCTGCCGCTACAGCTATGATATAGTTGGGGTCCACCTCTCTAATCCCTATAATCGGCCCCTTCCCGACGTGTATCGCCCTCTTCCCAATATACTCTCCCCGGTCCTTGTCCCATTCAAGCATGAGTATCCTGCCGGATAGCGTCCCTATGTATATCCTATCACCTCTACTGCCCACCAGGACGGATGTAGTCGCATTCTCAAGGTGCACTATATTAACGTATTGGTTATTGCTAGAACCCCCTATCCTTACCATATCCATGTTCTTATCAAACATGTAGATGTATACACTCTCTTGATCATCAGACGCTACTACTAGGAGGTACTCGGCTCCCCTGGGCCATCCCTCCGGCTTCTGGTAGGGGGCTGCGAAGTCGAATATGAATTTTTGCGTGAATTTTGCTGGTGAGGGGGCAACCTTGAATATTGCATCCTTGCCTAGCTCAAGCTTCTCGGGGGCTCGGAGCGTGTTTAGTACTAGTAGCGGGTTTATTGAGACCTTGTTTTCCAGGTCTATACCATAGTTGCCGATGCACTCTTCAAAGGTCCTGGCGGTGGGCTCGGCAATTATCTTTCCAAGGTCTAGCACCTCTCCTGGTGTCAGGCTGAAGTTTACGGATGCAGAGTAGCATTCGGAGTAGACTGTGATGTTTGTGTTATTGTCTATGAGCTTCCTGCTGTATATTATTACTAGCTCATAGTCTAGGGTGGAGTATAGTCCCTCTAGCTTGATCTCGTTCCCAAGCCCCGCGCCTCCCGCGTCGCCTTGGCTCAGGATTGCATTGTTGTAGAGTAGTATGTATGTTAGGTTCCTCTCATCTATCAAGTCTCCTGGCGTTCTTCCGGGTATTGCCGGCTTTATCCTAAGGTCCTCGGTGTCATTATAGTATATCAACGCCTTCACTGTGCCTGTGAACTCTCCTATAAGCCCAGCGTTTAGTATTATCGTGTCTGCCTTGTAGTAGAACTCGTTCACGCCTGTGTATACTTTAAGCGGTGCCACCCATAGCACTGCTGTGTTGTCCAGCCATGATAGGGAATTATCCCGGCGTTCTCTACCTATGTGGGACCAGTAGGGCTTCCCGGGTTCGAAGATGTATGCATTATACATCTTATCTACTGCAATAACCCTATACTCATCGCCATCCTTGACAACGTATACCTGTGTTATGTTTACTCCATAGGATGTATAGTAGTCGATCCTATTCCTCGGGTCATCCTGTTTAAATGCAACTACCTCCCCCCAGTTAGTCCCTACGGCGAACCACTTGGGCGAGGTCGAGTCCTGCCCTATGGCTGTCGCCGTCCCTATGAGCGACTCCGACCATAGGTATCGACCGCTCTTCATGTCTATTAGTGATACGTGGTCTGTTCCAGCTATTACTAGGGTCTTAGTCGCCTCGTCATAGGCTCCGAGCGTGGCCTTCATCCCCTGTACTCGTGGGACCAGCTTGACGGCTCCGTAAACGTTTGTTGGCTCCATGGAGTATATTTCTACTACCTGCCCCCTCGAAATGGTTATGCCTAGGGGTGTTATGATCATCGCTATTAGGAGGATTGTGAGGATCCTCGTCGCCACCCTTGCCTGCCCCCAGGTAATCTTTACATGACGTTGATGAGTATTAATATGATTCCCCGGGGTTCTAGGCTACCTCAAGCAGGAATCTCCCGTTCTCATATATTAGATCCCCGTCGCCATACACCTTGGCCTTCCCTAGGCCCTTTATTATGTCGAAGTGTATTGATGACTTGTTCCTCCCACCGGTGTCGGGGTATGATGCTCCAAGTGCTATGTGCATTGTTCCCCCGATCTTTTCATCGAATAGTATATTCTTTAGCTGCCTTGTTATGTCATAGTTTAGGCCGAATGCAAGTTCCCCTATCCTCCTCGACCCTTCATCTGTTGAGAGTAGCTTCTCTAGGTGCTCCCCCGCCTTTTCCGAGTGGGCCTCGACAACTTCACCCCTCTTGAATACAAGCTTTATCCTGCCAAACTCTATCCCCCTCCAGATGGCGGGGTAGTCGAACTCGATGTAGCCCTCTGCAGAATCCTCGTGGGGGCCTGTGAATACCTCGCCTCCGGGCATGTTATTCTTCCCATCATCATTGATCCAGCGCCTCCCCCCGACGTTGATATAGAGGTCTATGCCCTCCCCTACATACCTCAACTCGGACACCCTTGAGAGTAGGCTTACGATCCTATCCTGGTACCTGGCCTGCTCCCTCCAGGCGGACGCAGGGTCCTCTGCATATAGCTTCAGGGCTCTATGCATGAACTCCTCCAGCTCGATGAGCCCCATCCCAGCCTCCTGGGCCATGGAGTATGTGGGGTAAGCTGTTAGAACCCATCTAAGGCTACCCTCAGCATGCCTCTTCATGAATATCTCGCTCAACTCGCCCCGGGCCCTTGCGGCTATTGCAAGCCTCTCCGGGTCTACGCCTGCCAGGGGCTTGACGTGCTGCGGGCTCATTATAGATATTACCGCGTCTATATTCTCCATCACAAACTTCTCTATCGGGGACACGTATTCAAGCAGGCTCTTAGGCGCATACCTGTAGAATAGTTCTGAGAACACGTCGCTTGTAATCCTTAGATGCGGGAGCCCCCCGCGGGATACAATACCCTTATACACCTCCCTAACAAGCTCCATCGATTCAACCGTGGCGGACACCATGACCTCATCCTTCTCCCTTACTCCTATACAGTAGTCTATGATTAGTTCCGCAAACTTGTCCAAGTCCTTCAACACAGACATTGACACCTCTGCGGGGAGGGAGTTGCCATGCCCGGGATAAATCAGTTCCTAAATACCCCATACTTGCCTCCTCCTTCATGTCAAGCCCTATATATGCTGGGCTATCCTCTATTATGGTGGGTGGCTTGCAACGTCGGTCTATGATAAGATAGACTTGGATAGGTATTCAAGGCAAATCCCGATGCTAGGCATGAGTGGGCAGATGAGGCTGGCAGAGTCTAGCGTGGCCGTGGTGGGGCTTGGGGGTCTTGGAAGCCTCATCTCATACTACCTCGCCGCTGCTGGCGTTGGAAGGCTTGTGCTGGTTGATGGTGAGCGTGTTGAGAAGAGTAACTTGAATAGGCAGATACTCTATGACTCAAGCGATATCGGCCTCCCAAAGGCTTACCTAGCTGCTAAGAGGCTTAGGTCCCTGAACCCCCTGGTTGATTATGAGCCGGTGGCCTCGATGGTCTCTAGGAGCAACGTTGAAGACGTGGTCGGGGACGTTGATGTGATCGTGGATGCCCTGGACGATTGGAGGGCCAGGCTTGTACTGGATGAGTATAGCATGAAGAGTGGCAAACCCCTTGTACACGGGGCCGTGGACGGCTTCTACGGCCAGGTGACAACAATAATCCCCGGGAGGACCTCGTGCCTTGCATGCATAGCTCCTAGGAGGATCGAGGCGCGGGGCTGCAGGTCGGCGCTCGGGGCTGTGGTCGGTATAGTAGCCTCCCAGGAGGCCCTTGAGGTTGTCAAGCTCCTGACGGGGAAGGGGGAGCCGGCTGCCAACAGGCTGATTGTAGTGGATGGCTTCCTTGGCAGGCTTGATGAGGTAGAGTTGAAGCCTGTGGAGTGTAGCGTGTGCCTTAGCCGGATTGGGGCTGGGCAGGCCTAGTAGCGGCCTTGTAGAGTAGGGGTCCTGCGAGCAGGTAGGCTATTAGTGAGTAGTATATGAGTGTGGAGACTCCTGTAACTAGCCTGTTATCATATGGTATTAGTGCCAGTAATAGTAGGAGGACCGCTCTCGGGGCCACTCCAGGGCTTGGGCCTCCGCTCCTACCCCTCCTGTAGTACCTTATGGGGGCGATGCTCATGACTGCGCCTAGGTATAGTATGTATATGGGGATGACCCTGCCCGACACCATAGACGTTATCAGTATCCCTGCGTGGAAGAACATTGGGAGCCCGTGGAAGTATTCCAGCGTGGTGACCCTCCTGTATATCAGCCTGTAGAACCCTGTGGATACCATGATTGAGAAGTATATGGTAAACAATATGTAGTACTCCTCCGGGGCTCGCCCCCGGATCCATGAGGCGTAAAGGGTTAGCGGCGCGATTATCTGGCTAACCCTATCAATGGCCCTATCCAGCATGAAGCCGAGCTCGCTCGCCTCACCCCTCCTCCTGGCAACCCACCCGTCCAGCACGTCTGCTAGGTATGCTAGGAATAGTAGGCGTAACGCGTATTCGTGGAGGCCGTAGAGCGAGACTGGTATGCTGGCGCTGGCCAGCGCGAGCCCGGCTAGGGACACTATCGTTGCTAGGCCTATCCTCACCTCTCAATCCTCCACTCGGTCCTATCCTTATAGTCTAGTAGCCTAACACCCATAGTTGACAGTTTAGCCCTTATACTGTCAGCCAAGTCATACATCTTCCTCCTCCTCAACTCGCTCCTGACCTCAACGATCAGGTCTAGCAGGGGCTCTGCAAGGCCTCCTAGAGCCTCCTCCACTCCCCCGGATAGTATATCGTCTCCGAACGCGTATACCTGGTTGAAGTCGTTGAGGACCTTCAACGTGTACAGCAGTAGGGCCTCGCTCTCCCTACCCCTCACGTCCCGGTAGTATACTGTGGTGAGCTCCCATACACTCCTCAGGGCCTCTCCGAAGTTGAAGTCGCTACTCATAGACTCGTGCCACTCATAGTGTATCCTCCTAAGCTCCCGGAGGACCTTGGCATCACCCTCACCCATGTAATGGGTGGGGGTGCTGGACTTCAGTTGCCTCAATACATCTGTGGATATATCCCTCAGCCTCTCATAAAGCCTCCTAGCCTGCTCCAGGCCCTGCTCCGTGTATTCTAGCTGGGTCCTGTAGTGGCCGCTTAGTAGCCAGATCCTGAGCGTGCCGGGGCCCCACTTGTCTATAGCCTCCCTCAATACAATTATGTTCCCTAGGCTCTTACTCATCTTCTCCCCCTCGATCGTTAGGTAGCCGGTATGCATCCAGTACTTGACCCATGGGCTCCTAGACAGGTAGGCCTCGCTCTGGGCCCTCTCATTCTCGTGGTGTGGGAATATGATGTCCATGGCGCCACCGTGTATGTCTAGCAAGCCTCCAGAGTACTTTATACTCATTACACTACAC
>JALWGG010000217.1 GCA_027013765.1 Acidilobaceae archaeon | reverse complement strand
GGAGTATACTGTGAGGCTGAATCCCGTCCGGAGCCATACAGAGCCTAGTATAAGGGCTAGTAGAGCCGTCTCGGGGTAGTTTGTCCATGTCTTGGCGGCTATCCCGTCAACTCCTAGAGCCCCGAGTAGCTTGGGCACGATCCCTATATACTCGTCGAACATGAATCTAATCAGGAGTCCCCCTACAACCATTGGTATGACCATGCCAAGGAAGATTACACTCTTGATCAGGGAGCTGCCATAAACCTCTCTTAATAGATATGCTAGTACTAGCCCGAGGATCACGACTACTGGCAGGTGTATAGCGGTCCAGACTAGGTTATGTATGAGGGCCCCCCATGGGGGGCTACGCGGCATATCATTCAGGAGTACTAGGGCCTTGTCGGGGCTCCTCTCACCTATCACCTCCCTATAGTTTTCCAAGCCGTATCCATTCTCTGTTTTGAAGCTCATGTATACAGTCCCTATTATAGGGGCGAGAACCAGTGAGACGAGTAGTATAAGCTCCGGCACGAGGAATGCTATCAGGACCCTCCTCCTAGCCCTCAAACGTTAGACCCCCAACACTCCCACGGCTTAATCAATCATGATAACAGTGGATTGAGGTTAAAAAGATGTTTGGGTTATGGATCTAGACTACTTATATGGGAACTCGTTTGCAAGCGTAGATAATACCTCGTCGACCTTGCCAGGGTTGACCCAGAGCAGCTTCAGCTGGTCCCAGAAGAGGGTCTGCCAGTCGCCTCCTACGGAATCGTCCAGGTCTGGCAGTATCCTCATGTTCAGCTCACTAATCTTCTTATAGACTGATTGCATTGGTGCCCACAGCTGGTCCACCCCTATACCCTTCCAGGTGGGTATCTTGCCCGCGGGCCCTGCTACATGGTATCCCTGCCCGTTTGTAGCTATGAACTTTAGGAAGTCCCTAGCCACGTCCTTGTTCTTCGCATACTTGGGTATGAATCCATAGTCCGCGCCTCCGACGACACCCTTTGCTCCGGGTAGTGGGAAGAAGTCTATATCGCCGGGGTCAGGCACCCTGCCTGCTATCCATGTACCCATGAAGTATAGACCATACTCCTCGTTCCACCATAGGTCCACGGCGCTGGTCCACTCGATCGGCTCGCTGAAGTAGCCCTGCTCTATTAATGGTACAAGCTTCTCCTTGAATATTGCCTCAACTTGTGGGTCGTCGAACCTCACCTCTCCATTTATTAGTTTGATCTGGAGGTCTGGGCCTCCGAAGGTTATTAGGAAGTGCTCCGTTACATCGCTCATAGGCCATCCTACACTGTCACCAGTAACTATCGGGTTCTTTATACCTGGTATCTGCTTTAGCTGGTCTAGCAGCTTCAAGAAGTCATCCCACGTCTTGGGCTCCTGGAGGTTGTGCTTCTGGAAGAAGGATTTCTTGTACCAGAACCCTGGCTTCAGCCACATTGTGAAGGGTGCACCATAGATTTTTCCGTTATAGGTTACCTTGTCTACTATGCCTGGGATGTACTGGTCCGGGTTTATGAGGTCTGATACGTCCTCGACATGGCCCTTCTTGGCCATCTCTACTATGAACCATGCCCAGGGGGTTATGATCACGTCTGCAGGCGCTGTCCCTGCCTCGAACTGTACTGGCAGTGTCTTGGCGAGGTCCTCAGCCCTCCTTGCTACATACTCTATCTCCACGTTGGGGTTCAGCTTTGTATAGTTGTCTATAACCGCCTTGAAGTACTCAGCCGAAGGCCCCGACCATGGACCTATGACTCTAAGCGTGACCTTCTCGGCTGGCTTCTCTACTGTCTGGGTCTGGGTAACGGTCTTCTCCTGGGTCTCTGTAACAGTCTGGGTCTGGACTCCTGCCTGCTGTATTGAGCCTATCTTATCCTCTAGGCTCTTAACCCTCTCTTCAAGGTCCGAGATCTTCCCTAGCTGTGGGATGGCGTATGCTGCTAGTAGGATGGCGATTATTGAGAGTGCGATCGCTATCCTGGATAATCCGTTACCATTCATAGGGTCTCCCACCCGTCTCCTACGTGTTAATCAGTCTATGCTATTACAAGCATCGACTATATTCTTTTCCGTGAATATGCATATACCAAACCAATAGTTAAAAAATAAATATTATAATTATTATATATCACTTAGATTCCCGGTAGCCACATCGTTCGAACGCCTAACCACCCTGCTTAACCCCCAATACCTCTCCTAGACAAGGGCTACACCGCTCAGTGCAGTGGCATCTCTAGTATGCGGCTTATATTATTTGAGCGGCCAGAGGCTTGTGAGGCCTAGAGACTCTATCGCGGCTCTCAGCCTATAGCCTAGGCCTCCCCGAGTGACTGCATAGTGGTTACCGATCCCTCTTACAACTAGCTCGATGCCTGGAGCTTTGACTAGTAATTGCGTCTCGCACTGCATCTCAAGGCGAGGCTCGGGGTCTAGGACCTCCGCTTCCAGGACTACCGCTCCACGCCCTTGGGGGTCTAGGCGTAGAAGCGTTACACTTCCATATTTTATTACTGCCTCTACCGTTACACTCCCCCCCCGTTATGAAGTGTCTTCTGAGCCTGAACCTGCTAGCCATTGATAATGGCGCGCTGCAGTGGGCTAGGAGGAGTCTATCCTCCCATGCACCCGCGATGTTTGCTTGCCATGCCGGGCTACCCTGGGCCTTGCTGGCTAGTAGGAGGCTGAGTGTGGCTGTAATGTCGCCCTCACACCCTACAACTACACCTCCTAGATGCTGTAGTGCGTGGGCTAGGCATGCATTGGAGCCTGTTAAATGGAGGAATCTGATGCATGCAGGAGATACTGCATCCGCACCCATCGAGTATGCCGCCTTGAATACGCCCCTGGCCACTGATAGGCTACCCTCAGGCTCGCCGGGAGAATAGTCTGCACTCTCAGCCTTTGCAAGCAGTTCCTCCGCCTCCCTCCAGCCCCCCTTTGCAACCATGGCTGAGAAGTCCTCTGGATCCAGCTTGACTAGCTCTATTGAGAGCTTCTCTAGGAGCGGGGCTGGGTCATGTACTAGCCATGGGCTAGGCTCTCCTATTAATAGGATCCTGGACCCATAGACCTTAGAGGCTGCAGCAAGTCCATATAACGCTTCTCTAAGGGTCCCCACGGAGTCCCTGCCAAGGCCGGGAAGGACTGCTATGTGGACTCTATCCCTGACGAGTGGAGACGCCTCGGCTAGGCTACTAATACTGTTAGCCATTGGCAGGCCTACAGCGGTCATCGGTGCCTTATGCGTGTTATAAGCCTCTAGCAAGATATGCTCCGTCCCCCCTGTCGCTAGTATAACTGCGAGTCCCTTGCAGCCCTGTGGTAGGTCCTCTGGGCTCGTGGCAATAATCGTCCTAGAATCTAGCCCTCTGGAGGCTTCTTCGGCTATCCTCATGACCCTGGCTATGTGGGTTGGGTCGTGCCTCTCACTGGCAGCTATTACTATGCAAATACTCAATGCATATGCCACCCTGATTATTCTGTATTCTCTTGAGGAGTGTTATAGGATGCCGTTACCCCGGCACTGGTAATAGTATTGTGTATGTCTGTTCTACCTGATTCCCCTGTTATAGGATTCTTGTGAGTGTTCTGCTATTGTATCTTATCATGTTGTAGTATGGGAGGTCCTTCTTGCCCCTGACTATGTGGATTTCTATTATGTTGGGTATTCCTAGGAGTGTTTTAGGGTTTCTTGCTAGGGTTTCTGAGAGGAGTAGGTCTACAACGTTTTCTATACACTTTTCTAGGGTGTCCTCAAGCTTTTCCCTGTCTATGTTGCATGGTGTGTATAGTATGAGGTCTAGGTCCTTGCCCCCATGACCCTCTATATAGCTGTGCTCTCCCCCGGTTAGGTCGGCAAAGTATATGGCTTCAAGGCACTCCAGGCCGCAGTTCCCACTATTAGCCCATATACACTTGGCTATGGGCGTGGCCATCGTCCTTTTGAGGAGCTGCCACATGTGCGACTTGTAGCCGTGCTCCCTCATATCTATTAGCAACTGGCCGCGTCTGACCCTGTTTATGAGCCTGTCTATCTCTGCCCTGACATTCTTCAACACGCACCCTGAGAGCTCGTTGCAGCATGTCAAGCCGCATGACCATGACGTGTATTGTCTCTGGCCGGGTTTATATTCTAGGAGCCGTTTTCAATTACTGAGCATATGCCCTTGGAGGCCAGGGTCTCCATGGCTATGCCTAGGCTCTCGACGCATGTGGCCACCTTTTGCGCCTCTGGTGTCCCGATCATCCTTATCTTATCTACTACCTCCTTTAGCCTGTCCCACTCCTGGAGTGAGTTCGCTATCCTCCTCCCACTCCCGCTTGCTATCCCTCCTATAGCCTCGCTGGTCAGGATCCTTATCCTCCTTACGGCCTCAATGCTCTCCTCCCTTGGGAAGTTTATCAGGTTCTTTACCGCCCTCTCCAGTAGTCTTGCCACGATCTTTAGTGCCACCAGTATGGTTGGGTCTATCTCCTTGAACTCGCACATGACTATGCCCTGTCTGAATGAGAGCCTGGTTATAGAGTCTACTATGTTATACGCCTCGTCCGCCCTCTCCTCGATCTCCCTGACCGCCTCATCTAGCTTTTTGGAGCCTGAGAGCGTGGCCTCACCGATATCAATTATATCTTGTAGCTTTGTGTTGAACTTCTTCAAAAGTATCGTCACATCCCCGTTGTCTAGCTGTTCAAGCTCTACCTCTGCCGTTGCATGGTCTATTAGCTTGATACTCTTAACCTTGGGATGCCCCTTCAGCTCTTCTGCTATTGCCCTGATATCAGATTTCCCGTTTGATGATAGTTGTAGCTCTATCCTTGTGTAGCCCTTCTGGTAGGAGCAGTCTACAACCTTAGCTGTATCCACCTCCTTGAGGAAGCCTGATATCTTGATCCTTGCTATTCCGACCTTTTGTGTTATGCTTGTGTCTGGTGGCAGGATCTTTAGGTGGTCCCCCTCGTCGACTATTATAACTGTGTCCCCGACAGTTAACCCGATCTTCTTGGCCCAGCTCTTTGGTATCGTTATTATGAGGCTTGACCCGCCTAGCTTCTGTATCCTCCTCTTGGATATTGTTAGACTCACGTTGAGCACCCCTTACCCTCTCGTCTATCTAGTATATTGTATCCACCAGAATATATATCTTTAACACTGTTAAAGTATCCCGATTACCAAACAATTAACCCGGAGACACGAGCCGCGATGCAGGATCACTTGCAGAGCTCCTTCAACACCCTCTCAAATACCAGCCTATCCAGGGCCCTGGGCCTGCTCATGACCGTATCTATATCGATAACCATGTCGGAGTCAAGCCTGTTGTAATCCAGGATCCTATCCCTGACAACTCCAATATCGGGCTCCGCTGGTATGGTCGGCATGAACGCTATGCTCCCATGATTCCCACCATGACCACCCTCGACTCCTCCCCCCACGAGTATTATAGGGAGGCCTGTCTCCCTGCTCCTGACCGCCAGGAACTCAAGCACGCTGTCCAGATCCATTGTTAGGAGCCCGGTCTCTCCATCATTAACCATTCTAAAGTAGCTTGAATCGTAGGGGAGCATGAAGCCCAGGATTATATTTACCTCCCTGCTCTGGATCGCCCTGAAGATCTCAGGATAGCCGAGGTCCTCGTCTATGAATATTCCCACCGAGCCTTTGCCCTTGACCTCGAATACTTCAATGCTCTTTCCAGGGCTTAGTCCCGCGTCTCGCTCGCTCCTTGTAAGGGAGATCTTCCTATACTTCGCCTCTACTCCCCCCATGGGGGATATGTGTATTGCTGCCAGGTATAGCTTGGGGCCCGCCCTCTCTATTATGGGGCCTGCTATTATGTGGATCCCATACTCAGTGCTCCATTTCAGTAGTGTGCCTATGCTTGGCCCGATTGCCGACCCCTTATTGCTTATCCTCTCCGCCAGGTGCTTCACGGCGTTCTTGATCCTGTTCGGGGGGTAGTATCCTATTACTGGCCCTGATATGGGGTATGAGGGGAGTACTACAACGTCTACATCACTCCTATTGTTTAATACACTCTTTATTAGTAGGTTCATCCTCCTCAGGTTTCCCCTCTTAGCGCCTATCTTGACCCTGCTATGAAGTATTGCTATTTTCATGCTCAATGCTTCCACCTGACCCTACGATCACGTATGCCTTCTCTATGCAGGCCGTGAGGGGGCCTGCACCGCCCGCCCCTCTAGTTACATTGTGTATAGTGTCATTTATAGGCTGTGCTAGTCCCTTGATCTCGTTGTAGATCATGTCTAGGACGCTCCTCCTATCCCTGGCCCCCTCCTCGATCTCAAGCATGAGCCTCTCAAGGGTCCTGGTCCTCTCCTCGGAGACCAGCTGGGGTATGCTTGATATACTATCAGGATCCACCCAGGACCTCAACTCAACCCATGACTCGTGGACCACGTCACGGGTTAGATAGTTGTAGACTAGTTCCCCGCGTATGGTTGACACGACGAGATCCTCCTTAGAGGCTGGCGGCCTTGTTATGTACCTCCTCTTGATCAATGTGTCAAGGATCTTTGCATAGGTGCTCGGCCTCCCTATCCCCCGGGACTTCATTAGCTCTATGACGTCTCCCTGAGTATAGGGCTGCACCTTCGATACCTTGAACCTCTCAACCTCGACCTCCACATCCCTCGCCTCCCTTAGGCCGGGCTGCTCCCTCAGGTATGGCCATACAAGTGTGAATCCACGGCTGGATTCATCGCCTGGCTCACCGATCCTTGTAACGGCCTCATACCTTACATCCACCAACGCCTCGGTAAGCCTTATCCTGTAGGTGGTCCTCTCAACCCTCGCCTCCCTCATCTGGCTTGCTATGAATCTCCTAAAGATCAGGTCATATAGCCTGATGTGCCTCTGGGTGAGCTCTCCTGCAAGCTCTATGGCCCCCTCCTCCACTAGTAGCCTTAGGGTCTCAGCGTCTAGGGGCCTGGTGGGCCTTATAGCCTCATGCGCCCCTCCCTCCCCCCAGGTCCTCGGCCTGAATAGGCTCTTGGCCAACTCCCTATACTGGTCCTCAAGCCATTGTCTTGCGACTTGTATACCCCTGTCGCTGACCCTTATGGAGTCGGTCCTATGGTATGTTATTAGTCCCCACTCGAAGAGGTCCTGGGCGATCCTCATCGTCTCGGGGGCCCCCATCCTGAGGTACCTGCTTGCATCGGCGATCAGCATGTCGGTAGAGTATGGGGGTGGCGGTCTTGCGTCCTCAACCCTCCTCTCCGCCACCTCTATGTCGGCGTGTAGTATGGACTTCCTGCCCTGCTTTACTATTGATGCAAGCATCCTTGCACCCTCCGGGTCTAGGTCGTCCTCCCTAACGTAGATCTTGACGCCGTCCACGTGGATCCTGTAGGCGTTTATCCTCTTCTTAGCCTCCCTAGTCCTCTCAACTATCCAGCCTAGGGTTGGGGTCTGGACCCTCCCAGCGCTTAGGTTGTAATAGTACCTCCTAGTCCTGCACCTCTCCACCTCGTTCTTGATGAATCTACCCGTAGACCCGCTCCTATACTCGATGAGCGTCGGGCAGTAGTACTTGGGCCAGAAGTGGCACCATAGTAGGGGGGATAGTGTGAAGCCTATCCACCTGTCCTCCACCCTCCTTACTATCTGGGCATCCACGAGCCTCTGGTCGAAGCTCCTGAGCTCCTTTAGAGCCTTCAGGATCGCCTTCCTAGTTACCTCGTGGAATTCAAGCCTCATTATAGCCCTGCTATAGGGCTTCAGTAGCACGCTTGTATCCCAGCCTATCTTCTCGCCCTCAGTGTCTGGGTCCGTCCCTATCAATACAATATCCGACTCCCATGCAAGCCTCCTGAGGTCCTCTATAATGCTCCTCGAATCCCTTATCCTGGTGCTCCCGCATATGGGGCACGTGTCCCTGTCGTCGGTGAACTGGTGGCCGCAGTCCATGCACCTCTTTATACTAGTATACACTGGTATGTACTCCCTCTCCCCCGATACTGCTAGGAGTACACCGAAGAGCCCCGTCTCCACCCTATCGCTCAGGCCGGGTAGGAGGTCCTCGTCCCTGTGCCTCGGGGCCAGGTCATATACGTGGCCGCCGCTAGCCGCTATGACGAGGATATAGTCTCCGGTTGCAACCTCATAGGCCCTTGAGCCTCCTGGTGGATAGCACCAGGCCCGGCACGGTATCATCGGAGACCAGAACATCCGTGCCAAAGCTGATGACATGCAGCTGCAGCTCGTGGGACCTGGCGAACTCCAGGCACT
>JALWGG010000216.1 GCA_027013765.1 Acidilobaceae archaeon | reverse complement strand
ATGATATGTATGCCAGTGGCCCGTATCCCATGGATCCTGCAGCCACTATCCCGGCCATGAATGATATAAGTATTATCCCGGCGAGCATCTTCTTGGTTAGGTAAATTTCCTTCATTGTGGTGGTCACCTTTTCTAAGGTTCTTGTTCTAAATAGTAGCCGTGTTCTTGGAGGGTATTATGGGCTAGACTATTATTTAAATATATCTATATATCGTGAATTTTACGGATCCGCGCGGTACTATCTTCTAGATGCCTCCCCTAGTAGTGTTAGGCCTATCCCGGCTAGTGTGATAGCCATGAACGCCGCGGTCTCTAGCCCTACATGCTCCCCGAGTATAAGGTATGCGAGTATACTAGCCCCCACGGGCTCCCCTAGTACTGGCACCGTTGTCGCGAGCAGGCTCAGCCTCTTTAGGAGGTAGTTTAGTATACTATGCCCGCCTAGCATTGGGATTATCGCTAGGAGTATGAGGTATATCCACGCCTCCAGGGTATACCCTGTTAGCCTTGCCCCAATCATCCTCGTTAGTAGGATGCTTACAAGCGCGGCTATCATGTATACTATGCCCGTGTACTCCAGCGTTGTATACCGCTTCCTCAGCTCCTTCCCTGCGATGAAGTATACTGCAACCCCGAGCATGCCCCCGAATGCAAGGAGAGGGCCCTTGAGGTCCTCCACCCTGAACCCTCCCTGGCTAGATAATAGTACCACGCCAGCCATAGCCAGCGCTGCCCCGATATACTGGATCCTAGTATACTCCTCGCGGAACAAGGTCCTCCCAGCCACGGCTAGTAGTGCAGGGTATGAGTCAACGATCGTTACGCTTACCGCGACACTAGTGTATGACAGGCTTAGCATCCATAGGTCGAAGTGGAGCGCCAGGCCCACGCCTGATATCAGCATGAGGACCAGGTCCCTCCCACCGGGTAGCCTAGACACCCTGCCAGCAAGCATGAGCCACGTGAGTATAGCCGATAATAGGAGCCTCCACGACGCGGCTGAAAACCCGTGGACCCCCTGGGAGCCAGCCAGTTTCACAAGTACCGATGCTGATGACACATTGACAACTGCCAGTGCTAGTAGTGCATAGTCCCTCATCAACCCGGGTTAACCGGGGGATGGAGTGGGGGCCCCCGGGTATATTATGGTTGCATTGTATAAACACAGTTTAATATATACTAGTTGCTAGAGTCTAGCCTAGGTAGGGTGCCGGGCTTGGATGCAAGGCAGAAGACGATACTAGTCGCGGCGGTCCTAGGCCTAGTAGTCTCGATAAGCGTTGGCTATATAATCGGTACCGGGCTTGTGGGTCCCAGGATCGAGGAGAATAGGCCGGCAGAGGTGTATGGGAGCGTATCAGTAACGAGGTGGGATAAGCCCGCACCAGTCTTCACGGTGAACTCTACCAAGGGTGTTATAACGTTCCCGGTTAAGGGTAAGGTCAACGTGATCACGCCGCAATACGTGAGGTGCCCTGACATATGCCACCTGGAGTCCCAGATGATGGTTTATGCCATGGAGAAGCTGAAGGAGGAGGGCCTCCTAGACCAGGTGGTGTTCATAACCGTTGATGTGGACCCGTGGAATGGCACAATGGATATGGCTAGGGACTACCAGAGGAGGGTTGCCAAGGACCTTCTAGATGACGTTGAGTGGATATGGGTCCTAGACAGCGTGGAAAAGATGCAGGAGATCTACAATGCATATGACATCTACGTGGAGAGGGTGAAGCACGGCACAGTATACCTTGTAAACCACTTCGGAGGATTCTTCATAATAGACAAGGACGGGACCCTCAGGTACATAGTCCACCCAGACTGGAACAAGATATATGACACCGCGGTGGTGCTACACGACAAGATAGTGGAGGTAATAAAAGAGGGATAGCCCCTCGGGGAACCCGCCATGGCTAGGAAGAAGAGCCTCAGGATGAAGGGGAAGCCGGGCAGGGGGGAGGTAGTAACCATAAAACACCTGCTACTAGCAGCCCTAATACTAACACTGATGATCGCGGGATTCCAGGCAGGGGCAAGCCTGGCCCCCAAAGATGGTGAGGAGATGGAGCTCGACATACAAGGCAATATAATGGACCTAAAGGATACAAGCCCCACGATAGATGAGGTAGTCAACTCCAGGAGGAAGGTGGTCCTATTCTGGGAGCAGGAGAATTGTGCTGGGTGCAAGGTCCTCAGGCCCCTAGTCGCTAAGGTAGCCCCTGAGTATAATGACACGCTATTCGTCAGGGTCCATATAGATAAGATCTATGAGAAGAACCTTACCTACGGCCTAATGATCCTACAGGAGTACCAGGTCCTCGGCACACCAACCCTAATAGTATACGTTGACGGGGTCGAGACGGGGAGGCAGGTCGGCCTATTCCCAGTTACGGGGGACCAGTACCAGGCGCTCATAGACTTCCTGGAGAACTCGCTCAGCAAGCGCCCCCTAAAGCCTAGGAGTATGGACCAGCAGAATAGTGACGGGTCCGGGGGGGCTGGTGTAACAGGTGTGGAGGAGAGGTCCTCGCCCCTGGCAGACCCCCTGAAGGGGCTTGGGCTAGGGCTGCTGGCTGCATTCGCCCCATGCAGCGTGCCGATGATAGCTGCATTTGCATCTAGGGAGGCAGGTAGAGGGTCTAGAGGCATGGGCAGGTATGTATATAC
>JALWGG010000215.1 GCA_027013765.1 Acidilobaceae archaeon | reverse complement strand
CCTCCACTTATTAATATCTCTACCTTTAATTAATGGAAATACTAGGTCCTCTTCAGCATACATACTAACCTGGCTTACCTTTCGACGCCCACTACTCAAATTAGAAACAAGTACTAAACCGTCTTTTCTATCTTTTATATTCACGAAATAAACATTATTTAACCCAGTATTCACGCCCTCATAGGCTCTATAATATCCTTGCTCTCCTATTATCTTCTTAACAATTTTTATAATATCAGGATATAATACTTCTATCCATTGCGAGCCCGGAGAGCTTGGCACGAGAGGTATCATAAACATTCGGAGCCTCTTAGTTATCCGCATTACCTCGGGAAACTCCGCTTCGGCTGGTATATTCCGAGTATGACTCTTCCACACGATGCATTCAATGGGAAAGGAGGTAGTATCTCCTTCCTCTATTATCAAGATAGCTGTTCTATTTTGTGCACCTTCAAATGGTAGAAGCTCCTCTAAGTCATGTATCTTAATAATTTTTGCTTTTTTATCTTCTTTTCCATATACGAAGAATTCTCTGAAACCTTCTCCAGCTTTAGATACAAGCACTGTGTATGTTACGAGGAATCCAAGTTTACCATGTTTCTTAAGGTAGAGGTCGAACGAACGTAGGGTAAAGAGCATAGATATATCTCTCTTTACTCTTCCAAGCCCAGGAATCCTCCTCTTAGATGGGATAAGGCCATATTTGATCCAAAGACTTTCAGAAACTTTCCTATAAGCTTCAGGTAAATTCTCCCAATTCACCCAAGGCGGATTACCCACTACGTAATCAAACTTTCCTTTTAGTAGTGGTGCGAAAGCGTTTCTTATTATTGATACCCAAACGTGGTTTTTCCCTGAGTTCTCAAGTTCTATAAATGTTTTGTAGAGTTTCTTAAGGGAGCTATAGTCTATAGTAGTTGAGTTCTTCTTCAGTTTGGGCTCTATTCTGGTCTTAAACATCTCTAGGAAATCGTCTGGTGTGTATAGGTTTCTCACGTTAGACTCTATAAGGTTCAGGAATTCCCCTAAGAGACCACTGTCATCTATCTGCTTGGTTATTTCGAAATTCCCCACCGTGGTTCTTAGAATGTAAAATGAACCATAGAGTTTAGTTCTTGACTCCACTAAAATAGAGTCAGCCAGGTATATCGGTATCTCTTTTTCTCCCTTGGCGTATGGGAGTATATCAGCTATTGATAATAGATAGTTTGTCCTGGCAGCGAGTACTGCTAGAGGGTTAAGGTCGTATCCCACTATGTTCCTTAGGACGTAGTCCACCATTATGTCTAACATGAAATGTTTTTCGGCATAGTTTCTCAGCCTCTTGATAGCCATTATAATGAATGTGCCCGAGCCGCTGGCTGGGTCTAGCAACCTTAGTTTAAACGGCGCTATTGGGTCCTTTTTTGCGAGTTCTTCAAAGTACTCTTCAGTGTAGCCTACTTCGTCCAACACGAGCTCGGCAAGCCAATCCGGAGTATAATACTCGCCAAGGTCGTGTCTAATCTTCTTAGGGACTAGGTGCTGGTAGAGGCGTTTAAGTAGGTCTCTTGTGCTCTCCGGTTCCAACTGTGGTGTTGCTGGCTCATAGTCCGCGAGCCTTCTAGCTATTTCGGCGATAACGTCTGCTAGTTCCTGGTCGAATTCGTCAAGGTACCAGGAGAAGTAGTCTCCTTCTATGAAGTTTGTTATGCCTAGGAGTTTCCTAAATATACCCCCGCTCTCCAGCTCATTTAAAACGCTTCTCAGTTCTTCTATTCCTCGCATGTGGGCGTCTTCTAGCTCAGCCACGTAGGACTTCAGCCATCTGCCGGTTCCGTATAGGTATGCTATTTCTGCTGCTAATAGCTTCATTATTAGGGCATAGTATGTATGTATTGCGAATAGTAGTGCATCATAGTTAACGTTATTCCCTTGTATTCCGTATTCTTTCTCAAGACCTTTCAACTTATTTGGAGTGTAGCCTGTTGCCTGGGTGAAGAGCCTTTTCCAGTCCTCGAATAACACTTTAACTCGCGAGCTTCTCGTGATGATGAGCTTATTGTACAACGTCTTTACAGCTTTCCCAGCTAGTAGGCTCATTTTCTTTGTCTTAGGATGTTTGCCAAAGTCTGTGAGGAGTTCCTCTACTCCTAGTTTCTTTCTTCTTAATCCCCTTAATGCCTCTATCAGCTTAATTACGGTCTCTCTGTTTACGTCGTAGGGTCCTCGGAGCATCCACTGTTTTGTTACGGGGTTGTAGCGCACAAATGCTATTCTGTCGCTAATTATTACGCCTAAGAAGTTCTTGTAGCGCGTCTCTACTCCGGCTTCCTTCATAATGTATTTTATGACCTGCTCCTTAGCTTTTGCGATATCCCTCTCTGCGGAGAGTTTTCCAGGGGCCTTATACTCTATAATTACGTGCCCATAAAGTGCGTCTGCTCTTCCTCCCGATACAAATGTGTACTCGTATCTACCAACCTGTGCTATCCCAAGGGGTTTGAGTACCTTCTCCTCTATACAACCTGAAGCTCTAACACGTAGGTCCTCCTCTGTGTGGGCTAGTCTAACAGCTGTCTTTAGACACGTTAATGCTTCATCAACATTTATCTCCTGGAACGGCGCCATTACATCATCCCCGACGACCTACCTTTTCTACACTTCAGGTTCGTTTTATGTAGAACTCTTATTTCTCTAGCCATAAATATCTTTATCGATCCAGGCTCCGTGAATACAAGCATGTCAACGTCACGTAGTGCAGCCCTAACCATCCAGCCAGTACCCGTCAGGTCTTCAAATGCAACATAGTGGCAGCTACTCTTCGCCGTTGAGAATCTTGAGCCTGTCTATTGCTTCCTGCCTGGTTATCTCGCCTCTCTCGTACATGTAGAGGATCCTGTCGGCTTCCCTCTTATCCCTGGCCTGGGCGGCTAGCCTCAGGAGCTCGCCTAGCGTCTCCCGCATAAGCCTAACCTTGGGGTGGGGCATGCTCCTCGCCAGTCCTATGGTTTATACAGTAAAGGCGTATAGTGTATAATGTATCTTCAAGCCTCAACCACCAAGGCTTCAGGTCCCTCCACAATTAGCCTTTTGAGGTCTATCCTGCGACGTGAGAACCAAAGCACCTCTACCCCGACAATCTCGCCCTCCTCATTAAAGTCTACTATGATACCGGGCTCGACCTCCTCAGACTCAGCAATTCTATCATCCCTAAACCTGACATAGAGGGCGTCGGCAACTCTATCATACTTAACACGGAGCTCCACAGGCAATACCAGCTACACCTCCAACAGAGTAGTATATTGGGGAGGGTTATTCAGTCTGTCCTAGGCCCCTTGCACATTGATTAGTTCCTGTTGCTAGAGTCGGAATTTAGTGTATATTGACAACTAGCATGCTTCGTGCATATTGATTTTAATGTTTAGGCTTGGTAATGAATACTGGAGCTTATTGGAGCTGGGAGGCCGAGATACAATGGAGTGGGTCTTTGCGTGTAGCCGAGGCTAGAGCTAGAGTCTACCGGAGCCTGGCAGATACATTATCGAGAGCATGGGTGTGATGACCCGCAAAACCCATAGAAAGGGAGGAGATATCTTATCAGCTCTATAAGAACAAGAGGCTCGCAGAAATAATATCGAAATAATATCGGTCCAAGTCTTAGTGGGTTGCAGAGCTTCTTTAAGGGTCAGGGCAGGCGTTTAATATAATTAGAGTGGTGGTCTCGATGGGTAGTAAGCCAAAAACCATCACGGTTAGTCTACCCCCATGGGTCTCAGAGGAGGAGGCCCGGAGAGTTATAGAGGAGACTCTGGCGAGGCTCTGGGGCCGGATTAGTATCGATGAGATTAGGGCTAGGCTCGGCGTGAAGGAGGAGCAGCTACTAGAAAACATCGAGGCTGGAGAATACAATGTAGAAGAATTGCGTAGTCGTGAGAGGGACCGGCTGCCTTGACGATACTAGACACTAGCATTGTAATAGATATATCCCATATTTCCTGAAGATTTTCCGAAGCCTAGCGACGTGGCTGGCCATGTTTCTCGGCAGCCTCCGAGCCCCCGGCTTCTCCCTCAATATTATTCTGTGGGCTACCCTCCCTGCTCCGGTGCCACGCCGGGATGTAGAGAGCCTTCCTTAATGTATAGGACCGGCTAGAACTAAGGAGAAGGAAGGCCTTTAGCTACTAATGCTTAATAAGGTCGAAAGAGGAGCATACCATATGGGCGACGCTAGGAGTCGCCGTTAAGCCCCTGTCCTGGGGCTGTGCGACGGCGGCCACCGCAGAGCGATGATGTTATGAGTGGTGAAGCGGTGGTTCCCTCTGGAGCCCCTCTCTACTTCTCTAACCGCTTTATCGCTTGGAGTGCCTTGTCGGGGTTCTCCTCTAGCATCACACGCGCGTAGTTTGCCAGGTTGTCTGCGAGAGTCACTAACATCCTGTAGTGCTTGCTTCTCACCGCGCACACGACTCCGGCATCAACCTATATATTGTGTAGTAGAGCTGATGTTTCCCTGAGGTATTAAGTGCCGTTCGCCCGAACCGTGTCTTCATTTATCAAGTTGTGTCATAGTGTTTCTGGCACGGTTGGGTTCATCACGGTCTCCGTCGGGGCCGCCTACGGGAGCCCGGGGCTCTCCTCGGGAACCCCGAGGTCACCATTTAGACTCATAACTTCTAGAACTTATAACTTTTAGAATCCCCTACATGAACTACATAACACTCACAACCATACACAACATAAAAAGACACAATCCAATACAGAAAACCATAATTCAATGATTCTGCCCTTTCTAACGTTTTCTAGGCTAGTCTGGTATGGCCTTACGTCTAGCCTATAGCTCCTGCTTGGGACTACCTCCATTATCCAGCCGAGGGCCTCCGGGGAGATGCGGCGCCTGATAATGATTAAGATATATGTAGTAGATTTTATTTTGTATTTAACAGCTTATATTGCCTCGACACTTTACATGTATCATGTACATCTAAACCCTTTAATGTATGCGAAGCTCTTGTAGAACTGCAGCATTTTCTAAACTTTTATGTTATGATAAGGCCTCTATGGTTAATAACATATATAGCATCAACTATTCTAACACTTAAAGATATCATAACAGGGAGAAAGTGGGAAGGGCTACACTAAAATCACCATCAGTATATTCCTGCTGACCTGTAGCTGTATGCCTCTTATTTCCTCGGGTCTATGTGTCTAACGGGTAGCGTGGTGTACACCTCTACAGCTGCTGGCTCCTCCCTCTTGGTCTTGTCGAGTACCTGTATTCCAGCCTCGCCGCCTGGGTAGTGGTAGACCCTTATAGTGTAGACTTCATCCTCATCGCTCCACACTAGGTTCTCCTCCCACAGCACGTAGTGGAGTCTTCTGGCGACTTGGTGGCTGCCTAACCTTCCCCACGGAATTCAAAAATATTGAAAACCAACTAGAAGTACTGTGGGAGGGGAAGCGCGAGGCCTGTCTTGGGTTATAAGTCCCTTTGTTTTGGCGTATAATTATTATCCCCCTTCTCGTTCCATTGCACGTTGTGGGGTTTAGGTGTTGAGTGAGATCAGGCCGAGGATTAGGGAGAAGCGGTGGATGGTTGAGTGGGAGGAGGAGTTGATTCGTGTCTGGGAGGAGGAGGGTCTCCACGAGAGTAGTATGGATCCTAGTGATCCGAGGGAGGTTATAGCAATAGATACTCCTCCCCCATATGCCAGTGGTAAGTGGCATGTTGCTGGTGCAGCCCACTATGCACAGATCGATATGGTAGCCCGGTACTTCAGGTTGAAGGGGTATAATGTCATAGTCCCGTTCTACGCCGACCGTAACGGGCTGCCAGTCGAGGTTCAGGTGGAGAAGACGTATGGGGTTAATGCCCATGAGATGGCTAGCACCCCTGAGGGTAGGAGGAGGTTCCTTGAGTTATGCAAGAACTTCCTAGACAATGCCGAGAGAGAGATCGTATCGGTCTGGCGCAGGATGGGGTGCAGCTTCGACTACTGGAGGAATGGGACCGATAGCCCAGAGTATAGGAGGCTCACACAGGAAACATTCATTAAGCTATACCGGGATGGCCTCATCTATGAGGCGGAGAGGCCTGTCAGGTGGTGCCCACGCTGTAGGACCACGCTCGCCGAGGCCGAGATCGAGTATAGGGAGGAGGAGGGCTACATATACTATATCAAGTATAGGCTCGCCGACACCGGGGAGGACCTGGTAGTAGCAACCACGAGGCCAGAGCTCCTGGCGGGCTGCGCAGCGCTGGCATACCATCCGGGTGATGAGAGGTATAAGGGGCTATCCGGGAAGAAGGCTATAGCACCCCTATACGGTCATGAAGTCCCCATAATAGAGCATCCAAGCGTCGACCCAGGCTATGGCACAGGCCTCATGATGATATGCAGCTTCGGCGACGAGGCGGATGTAAGGTTATTCATGGAGCTGGGCCTGAAGCCTAAGAAGCTTATAGGCCCTGATGGGAAGATGCTCCCAGACGCTGGCCCAGTCTCGGGGCTCCCCGTGGAGGAGGCTAGGAGGAGGATTGCTGAGCTGCTTGAGGAGGCTGGGCTGCTTGTTAAGAGGGAGCCTATAAGGCATAAGGTTCCTGTATGCTGGAGGTGCAAGACCCCCCTCCAGATAATATTCAGGAGGGAGTACTTCCTCAAGCAGCTAGAGTACAAGGATAAGGTAAAGGAGATGGCTTCTAGAATGCTGTTCAGGCCGGAGATGCATAGGAGGAAGCTCTATGACTGGATAGACGGGCTATCCATGGACTGGCCCATATCCAGGGACAGGTTCTACGCCACGGAGATACCATTATGGACCTGTACAAGGTGCGGTGCAAAGCTAGTACCAGAGCCGGGCAGGTATTATAGGCCGTGGGAGGAGGAGCCCCCCTGGAACTCTTGCCCACAATGCGGCGCACCCAGGGAGATGCTTGTAGGGGAGAAGAGGGTGTTCGATACATGGTTCGACTCAAGCATATCCGTGCTATACGTTACGGGGTGGAGGAGGAATGACGGGTTCTTCAAGAAGGCCTTCAAGAACACGCTAAGGCCGCAGGGGCAGGATATAATCAGGACATGGCTATACTACTCGATACTACGCGTATACCAGCTACTAGGGGAGCCCGCGTTCAAGTGGGTTAGGATAACCGGCATGGGCCTCGACCCTGCTGGTAGGCCTATGCACAAGAGCCTGGGGAACGTTATAGACCCTGAACCCGTCATAAAGGAGTATGGGGCCGACGCGTTCAGGTACTGGGCTGCTATAGCATCTAAGCTAGGCTATGACTATAGATTCGATATAAACAAGATCATCACCGGCAGGAACTTCGTCACGAAGCTATGGAACCTGGCAAGGCTATTATCAGCATTCCCCACCGGCGGAGACGGGGACTATAAGGAGACATTGACCGACAGAGCGTTCAGAGCCCTCTTCGAGGAATACGCCCTCAAGGCGGACAAGGCCTACATGGAGCTGGACGTATATGAGCCGATAACGCTCATCTATGAATACGCCTGGGACTACTATGCCGGCAACTATGTGGAGCTAGTCAAGGAGAGGGCCTACAATAGGAGTGGAGCCTTCAGCCGCGAGCTACAGAAGGGAGCGTGGGCCACGCTACACAGCATATACAAGGGGATCCTCATAGTCCTCTCACCCATAATGCCCTTCATAACAGACATGGCATACAGGAGGCTATACGGGGAGAGCGTGCATAGGCAGAGGTATCCCGAACCCTCAATGGGCGAGGAGGAGAGGAGAAGGCTGGCTGAGACGGCAAGGAGGCTTGTAGAGGTAAACAAGGCCGTATGGAACCTTAAAAGGGAGAAGGGGCTGAGGTTCAGCGACAAGCTGGAAGGCTACAAGCTACTAGTCCCCAGGGAGCTTGAAGGGGCTATACCAGACATTGAGGCTCTCCACAAGGTTAAAGTAGAAGTTGGCAGCGGTGGGGGTGTAGAGATAACCCCCGGCGTATACCTAATCGAGGATAGGTAGTGGTATGGGATGAAGATAATCAGCATCGACAAGAGGAGGGAGAATGTAAGGGTAAGGATTGAGGGTGAAGAGGACCTATGGACCCTTAAAACACTCCTAAGGCAAGGAGACCTAGTAAAGGCCAGGACCTACAGGGAGGTATCACTAGGCGGCAGGGGCCAGAAGGAGAGGAGGCCCCTAACACTCAAGATAAGGGTGAAGAACGTCGAGTTCCAGCCCTTCACAGGCAAGCTGAGGATATTCGGGGTTATAGTGGAGGGTCCTGAGGAGTATGGGCTTAAGGGTAAACACCACTCCCTAGTCCTAGGG
>JALWGG010000214.1 GCA_027013765.1 Acidilobaceae archaeon | reverse complement strand
CATATATACCCCCTGGTGCAACCATTAAGCCATGCCCACAGAGGCCTGAGAGCATGGAATCCGTAGCTCAGCTCGAAACCCCCCAGGAGGAGCCCCTCTCCAGGCCTAGGCGTAGGAAGCTTATATTCGCTAGGATAGACCGGATAGTTAACAGTGAAAACTACATGATAGACTAAACAATATACAGTATCAACCATAATTTTTTACGCGGTAGATGGGGGGAGCCTTGTCGGGAGAAGAGTATCTAGCCTTCAAGAATAAAATACTCTCCCTACTCGGAGATCTGGAGAAGCTAGACTTCATGGCCAACCACGAACCCAGGCTTAGGGAGTTCTATGAGGCATGGGCAGGACAGGGTATAGAGGTTGCAGTAGTGGGGGACTATGTTATAGCATATAGCCCAAAGGCCGTGGACCTAGCATATGATATACTGTCTAGGAGTGGTGTGTGGAGTGTTATCAAGCCAATTGCACACCTACACGGCCATGAATACTTTGGATACATGCTGTTAGATGCAGTATTAGACATTGAGAAGGACATAACGACACTTAGACTCTTGAGGACGGATGTAGATCTGAGATTATATGGCGTATTCGATAATATTAGGAATGTTGGAGCAGTAATTATAATCGGGCTAGCCGAGGACGGCAAGGTATTCGTCCACCCACTACCATGGTTCATTGCAGCGCTATTCAAGCTTGTAGATGGTATACTGGATGAGGACCTGGTCAGGACCCTGATGGGATTCGACTCCCACCCATGGGAGGAGCCCGTGGGGGCTATCAGGATCCAGGGCGACATCGTCGTTAAGGTAATGGAAACCTTTGATACCGAGGAAGACGCACTGGCTAGGGTAGCCCTGGAGAGGTTTACTGATACACTAGCAATGACGCTTGTAAGAGCGGAGCTGGCAATAGCAGAGAACACCTATAGGGAGGTAGTAGCATTATACAAGCCAGAGTACAAGGGGTGGGATACGGGCCACCTGGCAACGCTAGCCCTAGCTAGGAGCATACACAAGGTTCTAGGCGTTATAGAGGAGTCAAACCCTATAGACAGCCTCACCCCACATTATATAAGCCCAATACCAACACTAGCCCTAGAGCCAGTAAGGCTTCATGCCTACTCTGTATCCCTAACATCCCCATTCCACGAGGATCTTATAGAACCGCCACAGTGGCGCGACGACTGCATCAGCGATAAGGTATGTGAATTCATAAGCAGACTACTCTACAGGCTACAGTCCACATACCTTATAACCAGGAGTCTTATCTATAATCGTCTAGGCATTGATAGCCACGTTATAGTTGTAGATGGCATGCCAGTCAGGCTAGACACACAATCTATATTCATGTACATCACAGATGATGCTAGGTGGCGAGAGTACATAGGAGGGCTTGCAGTAGCATACCTTAAGGGTAGGAGGGTAGAGGCTAGGAACCTATTTGAAGAATGGTTATTCCAAGAGCTCTACAGCAGCCCAGTCGAGGAGCCTGAGGAGATGGATATATACGTGCTAGGCCATATAATACGCGTTAAAGGTATAGTGCTGGGTACACTAGCTACAAGGAGGTATATAATATACAACCTATTCAAGGCCTATGACAGGCTCATAGAACTAATACCGGTAGAGTTGGATCTCGATACATTCTTCAAAGAGCTACCCAGCATGGATCCAAAGTTCAGGAGGCAGGCTATAGAGGTTCTAGTCCAGCTACTATCACCAAACCTGGGGGACACCTACCTGATAGTGTTTGGAGGCGAGATAAAGGTCACACACCTAGAGCATGGGGAGTATACCCTATACCTGGAGAAGCCTGCCCTAGTAAAGCTCACATCCCTAAACACTGTAGCATTCAACAACCCAATGGGTATACCCGAAGAGTATCCCTGGCAGCCAATGCTACCACACTAGCCCATATTTTTATTTATTCCTATATGCTTGTTACCACTACATTCTTTACCCCGCGTAGCTTTCTGATCTTCCTTGCTAGGATCCTCCACTCGTCTCCTGAGTCTCTTGTTATTGCTATTGTTATGCATAGCCCCCCATCTACTATCTGGTGGTATAGACCCTTCAGCTCGTCCATGTAGCCGTGTATAAGGCCTATTATGTTTCTATCTACGTAGGGTGCCTCTTCGTGGTCTGATAATACTATTATTATGCGTAGTCCCCCGCCCTCGTCCCCCTGTTGTGCAAGGTTTAACAACGCGTGCCTCACTGCCTCGGACCTGCTTGAGAACCCCTTCTCCTCTACTACCTTGTCTAGAAGCTTTAACTGGTCGTCTGGTATTGATACGGAGATTATTGCCATACAGTGCCTCACCGTTATTAAATGTGTTATAATATGTTAATAAGCTTATGTTACGTCTATGCAACAATTTAATAAATATAGGGTGGCTATACATTCATACGGTGCCAGCGATGGGTGCTGATGAAGAGGGTGAAATGATCAACTATATACTGCTAGGATTATTAACGACAGCAGGCCTAGCATCATGGGCTATAGGCCAGCGTGATGCTGCGGAGTACCTGTTTATAGCCGGGGCCCTCCTGCTGACGCTGCGCGGAGTAGCGGAGGCTAGGGAGGGCAAGCTTAGTGTAGACGTGCTGATGGCTCTCGTGGGTTGGATACTTATATATAATAATATAATACTGGAGGGCCTAGTAATC
>JALWGG010000213.1 GCA_027013765.1 Acidilobaceae archaeon | reverse complement strand
GTCATGGGCTAGGCCGTTCTCAAAGGTCCTCGAATGGCTGGGCAGTATAGGGTACTCCCTCACACCCGTCAGGGCTAGGATAGACAGTGGGATCCCACCGGGAGCAGGGCTGGGGAGTAGTGCGGCGACGATAGCCGCGTTCACCCTAGCCTATACAGCTCTCCACGGTGACCCTCTGCCTCCTGAGGGGCTTATAAGGGCCGCTATGGTGGGTGAGTCTGTGGCCCATGGGAGGCCTAGCGGGATAGATCCCACGGTGACGGTTCTCGGGGGTGTTGTCAGCTTCAGCAGGGAGGAGGAGCCCCTTGTCATAAGGCCTCCCGGGGTTGACAGGGTGGCCCTGGTCATAGCTGATACCGGGATTGCTAGGAGTACTAGGAGGGCTGTGGAGTCCGTGCTCGCGCTGGCGGAGAGGTATTGGGATGTATTCTCTAAGCTGTACTATGCGGCTGATACACTGTCTAGGAGGGCTGTGAAGATGCTTTCCCGTGGTGACTATGAGGGAGTGGGTGAGCTGATGAATATAAACCATGGCCTGCTCTCGGCGATAGGGGTGTCTAGGATAGAGTTGGAGGAGCTCGTCTACAAGGCGCGCGGGCTGGGTGCTCTGGGGGCCAAGATTACTGGTGCCGGCATGGGCGGGTCGATCGTTGCATTGGCCCGCAGGGATGACGTGGATAGGATCGTGGATGGGCTTAGGGGTACTGCTAGGTGGGTTAAGGCTGTTGACATAGGCGTTAATGGGGTAATGCTAGAGGAGTAGGTGATGGGCGGTATAAGGCTTTCCTGGATATCGACATGCGGGATAATAGCCTCTCTCATAGCGGTATCCTCCGGGATAGCCCTGGCCCCTGCAAGGGCTGGCATCCACATGAGGCTCCTAGGCCTTGGAGCCGGGTTACTATTCCCCTTGTCAATGTACATAGTGTTTACCGGGAGCCTTAGGGGTGGCTATACTAGGAGGGGGGTCGAGGCCCTGGCCCCTATACTAGCGGTTTGCCTATCCATTGCAGGGCTCGCCCTCTCGATAGCAGGCCACGGTTTATGGAGGCTCCTGGTGTTTGCTGGCCTTGCATCCCTACTACTCCATGTTTACCTGCAAGTAAGGGGCTGGGGTAGGAGGGAGCCTAGACCGCCGCTCCTATACCCTCCCATCGCTGGCATGCTAGCACTCCTGGCTAGGGAGCCATTCACCGTGTATGCCCTAGCCATAGGCCTCTTCTTCTCCTCCTCGATGATTATAGTGGTCTCACTATTGACGCTTTCCAGGAACTATGGCACCGATCCCGGGAGGCCCCGGGCCTATACACCTTTAGCCTTGAACGTCGCTGGCCTAGCACTATACCTCTCCGGGTCCCAGTATTGGGTCCCGGCGGCGGCTCTATCGCTCCTAGCTTACTACGCGTTCCTGGGGCTTCACAGGCTTGGCAGGGTGAAGCCTATCCCCGCCCTTAGGTACATGGTCGCCTCCCACATACTATCCCTGGCTACCGTGGCCGGGCTCCTGGCCTCGATCCATGCTGGCCTCGGCATTATACCGGTTATACACTTCATATACATGGGGTTCATAGGGATCCATATACTCCTCCACGCCCCCCTAATGATCCCCCAGGTAGCCAGGATCAGGCTGGCCAAGAATTACGGGCCCGCGCCCCCGCTACTGATGGCTTCAGCCTCATATGCCAGGCCCTTCCACGAGCACCTCTCCCTACTCCTGGTAGTATTATCCCTTATAACACTTCTAATCCAATTCAGGCCCATAGGCCTGGTTAAGGGAAGGAGGAGTTGGTTAAGCCTAGGCTAGTCGAGAGGAAGGGGCTCTGGCTTATAGCGGCCAGCCTCATAGACCCTAGGCCAGTGCCCATTGTGTTGGATGGGGAGCCCGTGAACCCCCCGGTTTACAGGGCTAGCGAGCCGTATAGGGAGTGGGTGCTGGACTTCACAGTCGACGCCACGTCGTGGAGGCATGCAGTGGTGAAGGTTAAGACCAGTGGTAGCGGCCTGGTCAGGGTTGATGGGAAGACGTATGCGGGGCTCGATAATGCCCACACATACTTCATAGTGCCTGGGGGCGGTGTTAGGAGGATCCAGGCAGTGCTGACGCCCCCAACCATCCATGGAGCCCATTGGGGGGGCTTGAGGATCGAGTATATACTAGCCTCCGGCGTTGTTCTTGAAGCGTTCAGGGCCGGGTTAAGGTTTCTGGCTGTATATGACTACGTAGCATCCCTGCCCCGGGGATGGCTTAGGGATGAGGTCCTCAAGGCGCTGGGGGAGGTCCTGGCCGGTGTCAGGATTAGGGCCACGATACCCCAGCTTGTAGCCGCGTCCCTCCTCATATATGACTCGAACTGGAGCCCCTGGACCCCTAGGAAGGAGTTGCCCCCGCCCAGGTTTGATGCATACATGATGATGGGGCTCCACGGCCTGCCTCCCCCAGGCATTGACTCGGAGGAGCCCCCGGGCCCTGGAGAGGTTGAGGAGCTGGCTAGGCAGTTGTGGGACACCATAGAGGATGCCCTGCTCAGGATAAGGCGTAGGGTTAGGGTTGACGGGGTGATCCATGCAATAGCCCATAGCCATATAGACACCGCGTGGCTGTGGCCTGTGGAGGAGGGTGTTAGGAAGGTCCTCAGGACCAACGCTACCATAGTGTACCTGTCGGGGCTGGGGGATATAGTGTATGGGCA
>JALWGG010000212.1 GCA_027013765.1 Acidilobaceae archaeon | reverse complement strand
GTGACATCCGATGAGAATTGCTGTTGTCAAAGAGAGTTTTCCAGGCGAACGACGCGTTGCCATCATCCCCGCGAACATCCCCCAACTCCCTCCCCACATCTATGACTGAAGGACCCTTGATGGGCTTCAATATATCGAGTACAAGTCTCCTGAGTGGTGCCGGCATCCCAGTTGTTCACCTTGGTAAATATTCTAGGCCGCCAGGATTTTATGCTTGATGCCGTAGCCTATATTTATGGACATTCCCTCCATGCAAGCTCCTCTGCAAGCATAACTATATCCCCTAGTTCAAGTACATTAGTAAATAAATCGACAATGGATTTCCTAGCCTCTAATAACTCCTTACCCCTGATAACTCCCCCGACAACCCATATAACGCTGTCCAGGTGAAGCGGTGGGACCCCGCTGATCCTCGATACTATACCCCATGCCTCCTGCGCGGTTCTAGGGTATCTAAGCACCTCCTCAGGGCTTCTAGCCTTAACCACGCCACTGGAGTATGATACGCATGAAACGCGTATGTCAACAGGTATTGGGATTGTGGACTTCATGTATAACCCCTTCTCAGGGCCTCCAAACGCGTAGTACGCCATCTTAACTGAGAACACTATAGTCTTCCTCCACGACTCAACCTGGAGGGCCCTTGCAAGCTTTTCTATGACATAGTCTGGATCCCTAACAACCAGTTCCGGGTCCTCAAACAGCTTCTCTAGCAGGCGCCTGGCATGCCTGTATATAGTCCTGATCCTCTTTATCTTCGCATCCCTCCGAACCGATGCGCCCGGACAAGTATTCAGGAACCATATAACGTCTTCCACAACCTCCTTTACACTAGACGGTTTACCCCTAACCCGTATCTTAGAGGAGATGGCTGATGAGAAGCACTCCCACCAGTCCTCACCCTTCATAGCCAACCTATAGCTAACCACTGCATTCAGGAGTGCATAGACGACGCCGGCCTCCACGCCAGCGATTTCTGCAAGCCTCTTCAAGTATCTATACTGTGGGTCTACATGCACCTCTATACGTAGCACACCGTCTATACCGACATCGTTGAACGCCTTAGCAACCCTATCTATCCTCTCATAGCTGAGCTCATAAGGCCTTAGAACCATTATCCCTCATCACGGGAACCATAATAATACTCCAGACGGTTATAAAGCTAGACGTGTAGACGTATTGGGGGTGGAGTCTCCCTTGATAGAGGAGGTATACTTGTATGAAGTATGGATGAGGCTTAAGACGCCATTCGAGACCAGTTTCGGCAGGACCATTGAAAGGCCTGCGATACTTGTCAGGCTAGTTGGTGACGGTGTAGAGGGCTGGGGCGAGGTCGTTGCTGGCGAAGGCCCCTGGTACAGTTATGAGACGTATATAACAGCGATGCACATACTCAAGGACTACCTAGTCCCCCTACTACTCAAGAATGGGATAGAGGATCCACATACATTTATTGAGAGGGCTAGCAGCATTAGAGGCCATAACATGGCAAAGGCTGGGCTAGAGCACGCGTTGTGGGATCTTGAGGCTAGGAGGAGGAAGACCCCGCTATGGAGGCTCCTCGGAGGCACTAACAAGCACGTCCAGAGCGGAGTGAGTATAGGCATAAAGGGCACAGTACAGGAATTAATAGATACTGTACAAGGCTACCTGGAGCAAGGGTATAAACGGATCAAGATAAAGATAAAGCATGGATGGGACATAGAACCCGTGAAAGCGCTCAGGAGAGAGCTTGGAGAGGACCTCCCCCTGCAAGTGGATGCAAACGCCGCATACACGCTGGAGGACCTAGGCACGCTCAAGAAGCTGGACGAATACGATCTAACCATGATAGAGCAGCCCCTACACTATGAGGACCTCCTGGACCACTCGACCCTGGCAAGGCTACTAAGGACGCCAATATGCCTCGACGAGAGCATAACCAGCCTGAAGAGGGCTATAGAGGCCTACAAGCTAGACAGCGCCCACATAATCAACCTAAAGCCCGGCAGGGTTGGAGGCCACACGGTATCATTGAAAATACATGAGTTCTGGACTAAATCCGCGGGGAGGCCCCTCTGGATAGGTGGGATGCTGGAGACCGGCATAGGTAGGGGGCACTTGGTGGCGTTGGCGACGCTGCCCGGAGTCAAGTATCCCAATGATATAAGTGGCAGTGACAGGTACTATGAGGAGGATATAGTCGATCCCGTGTGGATTGTTAGGAACGGTGTGATAGAGGCCCCTGAAAGGCCTGGGATAGGTGTTGAGCCGAGGATCGACCTTATAGAGAAGCTGTCTAAGAGGATAATAAGGATGACCGCCTAAACACTCTCTGAACCTTCATCAGGAAGCCGCCAAGCAGTATACTCTCGCTCTCAATAACCCTGGAGGCGATAAGTATCCATACAGCAAGATGGACGACCTGCCCCGCTAAGCCAGTTAGTATGAACGTGTAGTCGCCTGAGACCACGCCCCAGATCACGACGTATAACAGTATAATCGGGTCAAGATACAACAGCTTAAGGGCTCCTGAGAGGCTGGTCAGGTCGAGGCCGAAGAATACTCCAAACACGGGGGCTAAGAGTAGCAATCCTATATATGATGAGGCTAGCTGGGCGCCCCTCACATCCTGGGGGATGCTCCCCACAATCAGGCCTATCAATAGTGACGTTGTCAGGGTGATGGTTAGGCTTAGTATGAATAGTGGAATC
>JALWGG010000211.1 GCA_027013765.1 Acidilobaceae archaeon | reverse complement strand
AGGGCCGGGCCTAGGACCCAAAGCGCGTTCCTGGAGGCCATGCAGGAGAGGCAGGTTACACTGGAGGGTAGGGTCTTCAAGCTAGAAAAACCGTTCATGGTTATAGCTACAATGAATCCGATAGAGATGGAGGGTGTATATCCACTCCCGGAGGCCCAGGTTGACAGGTTCCTTGTAAAGATACTCTTGGACTATCCTGATTACGCGGAGGAGGTTGAAATACTGAGGAAGAGTGACTATATAGAGGAGTGGCCGGTCAAGCCGGTGGCCGGGAGGGATCAGGTCCTCTGGATGATAGATGAGTCCAAGAAGGTGTATGTAGACGAGTCGATAGCAAGATACATAGTTGACCTGGTGAGGGCGACGAGGAGCGATCCCCGTGTGAGGCTTGGAGCATCGCCTAGGGCAGCTATAGGGATCCTCAGGCTCTCCAGGGCGATGGCGTTCCTTGAGGGGAGGACCTACGTGATCCCCGATGACGTGAAGAAGGTATTCAAGCCTGCACTAAGGCATAGGATCCTGCTGAAACACACGGCAAGCCAAGACCTGGTCGAGGAGCTCTTGGAGAACATACTATCCAAGACCCCATCCCCCTCTCCACCGGCCAGGCCATAGCCTGGTGGGCGTATTGAGGATAAGGAGCCTTAGGATATCGCCCCTAGGGACAACGATTGGATTCCTATCAGCGTTAATGATCTCCAGCGGTGCCATCGTCGGGTCGGAGAGTATAGCATTATGGGGTGTCACGCTACTAACAATACTAGTCATAATGCACTTGCATGCACGACTCTCACTACTATCACTAGCCACAAGCGTATCGGTAACCAGAAGGATTCCAAGAGCATATGAAGGCGATGTAACCCCGATAACAATAGATATTCATAATAGGGGGATTATACCCGTAGTTGCAAGGATCATGGACACGGTGCCACAGGGGATCCCCTATATAGACGAGCCAGAAACCACCATACTTCTCATGCCCGGGTCGAGGGCGTCCTACACATACAGGATCATACCAAGACCCGGCACCAGATGCTTCGGAGCCATAAGGATTCGTGGAACGGATCTTCTAGGCCTATTCGAGTATGTTGCGGAGGCTAGCGTATATGATATGTGTATAAGTACCAGGCCTGTCCCGCTGGTTCCCTTATGGAGTGTGGCAACCCAGCAGGTCCTCAGGGGTGAAGGCCCCCCAAGGATAAGGCATAGGGGTGTCGAGTTGTACCAGCTGAGAGAGTATGTTGAAGGGGATGATGCAAAGTTGATTGAGTGGAAGGCTACGGCGAGGACTGGAAGGCTCATAGTAAAACAGACTCTGGCAGAATCCATGGGCTCGCTCACAATAGTATTCGCCGCCGACTCCCGGGGCGGTGAGGGTGAATGGCTGAACACCCCATTCGAGAAGGCGTCCAGGACCATAGCAAAGACCATACTAGACGCGCTATCACAGGGCAACAAGGTGAAGCTAATAGTCATAAGTCCAGCATACAAGGGAGAGGCTCAGGGAGACTCTCCTCAACACATAGACAAGTTCCTAGAGCTAATCTCAAAGATAAGGATAGATGACGCAGGAAGGCTCGATGAGCGTGGCGGGTATGACCTAAGCCAGGCTAGAGGATATAAGGTACTAGTAACAGCGGGTCCAAGCCCCAAGCTATTCGACGCCACGGAATGGGACTACATAGCTGATTTTAGAGGTGGCGAAGGGTATGAAGAGGCTGGTGGGGATAGCGGCTAGAATAGTCTACTTGACGGCGTCAATATTTGTAGCATTAGCTGCATACAATAATATAAGAGATTATGTATTCACTCCATTCAACGAACCCTATGTGACAGCATTATTCATATTCATATTATCACTACCCGGAGCATTCAGCCACAAGTATACATGGCTACTACCACTGGCTGCCGGGATCGCAGAGACAGTATTAGTAGTCACTGGAAGACCCGACATAACCCTTCTAGGCATAGCGGTACTGGCAGGTATACTAGGATACATACTAGGAGAGTGGAGTTCGGGCAGGGCTAAGTATACCATCGACTGGGGCAGGACTGCGAGACTGGTTATAGCATTTACACTAATAATCATAGCTTTCACAGTATTCTCAAGAACAATGTTCACCACGCTATATACGGTAGTGACGGGCTACCTTCAAGGACTCCCAGCAGACGTGGGGGAATTCTATGACACAGTTACCGGGACCACGCTATGGCGCTTCATAGCCTATACAGTAATCGCACTACTGATATTCAAGCTCCTAGAGGTCCTCATAGACCTAATAACCAAACTAAGCAGGGGAGGCCATGTACTGGCAAGATATGACGCAATGGCGACTGCAAAATTGTATATAGATAATCTAATACTCATGAGGAGGGACCAGTACATGATGCTATCCGAGGGCTATAGTATAATAGCAACAATACTATTCTACCCACTACTATACGCCATAATAACCGGGTTCTTCACCGCAATCGGGATGAACCTGGAGGGGGCCACAAGCCTACTAGTACTAGTACTATTATTCCCCTCCTGGATAATTGTCAGGGCATTCATAAAGAGGTCGAGCGAGCCAGAGCCTATACAAGACCTCTTAAAGAAGAAGAGGATGACGGGAGTATTATGGTATATAATATTATTCATATTAATATCCATCGGATTATACATGGCCGGTGTAGATCTTAAGGGAGTATACTATTC
>JALWGG010000210.1 GCA_027013765.1 Acidilobaceae archaeon | reverse complement strand
GCATACATATCATTCCACATCGAGAGTGGTGGGGGAGGCGGTGGAGGCAGCCTGATAACGACGCCAGCCTACATAGACCTGGGGAACCTGACTGCAGGGAGCAGTGGATCCACAAGTGCAACTGCAACTCTAGAAGTGCCGAGTTATGGTAAATACGAGTTCAAGTTGGAGAATGAGAGCGAGCTTAAGAGAGTCTTCAGCTCCTTCACGGTCACGGTAGATGTAGATGGTGCTGTAGTAGTACTAGACCTATACGGTGATGATAGCCGGGACCTCTACTTGAACCCAGGGACATACACGGTGTCCATAACAATAGACTATACTGTAAAGTCCAACCCACAGCAAACCACGGTCAGTAACATGCTATTCCTGCAGGTAGAGCAGGATAGTAGCTAGCACCATCCCGGCCCCAATTTCATGTTTTTTACTTACCATTATTACCCCTCTAGTCTATTTAATGGTGGTATTATAATGGCGGTCGGGCCTCGTGCAGGCATTGGCATACTCCCACTACTAGCATTGTTGCTACTGATACTACTAGGCAGCGCCTATAACTCCGCGGCCAACGGCGACGAATACGGGGAAGAGGAGTATGACGATGCCGGGGAAGGCGAGCTTGCGGAGTCTCTTGGCGAGGCTGCATGGAATCTTGGCCCTATACTTGTTATAGCATTCCTCATCTACAAGTATACGTTGCCATACCAGGTGAGGATGGGGATAAGGCTCCCACTAAGCTTCAGGCACGTATTAGACCTCCACATATACTCCAGTATAGTCCTGGGCCTGATGGCCTTAGCCCACGGGTTTATGCTGATTGAGAGGGCTAGGCTGCTGGAGTATGTCATTGGAGTGGTGATAGTGGTCATGCTGGTGACCGGGGCGCTGCTAAGGTGGAGTAGGGATAGGAGGGTTAAGATGTTCGCCCGCCTGATACATGCACAGAGGATACTGGCACTAGCACTCCTAGTACTTGTAGCAATCCATACAGCTACCATGGAGGATTAACGGCTTCCGCAAGGATCCTTGCCACGTTGACTGGGTGCCTGTGGAGAGACTCCACAGGGTGCTTACTGCCGCATCTATCCTTAAGCCACTCCCAAGGCCTGGAGCCGCTGTAGAATAGGCCTGGCCAGGTCCTCGGCGCCTTCACCGCGTTTGACTCCTGCTCGAAGTGTCCGGGCAGCGGCTTTAACGCTGCTGGCACACCCGCTGCTGCTAGGCTGGCTATGGTTGATAGGCCTGCTAGCGTGTATGCACAGTCGAAGGCGTTGAGCATTTTCGGGAGTAGGGGGTTGTATCCTATAGTGTAGGCGCCTTGTGGTATGCGTGGCCTTGCCCTGGGGCCCGTTGCCACCACTGGGGTTAGGCCGTGTTTTAGTGCCTGGGCCGCTGCTTCATATACCAGCTCCTCACCCGCCCTCGTGCCTCCCAGCTGTACTAGTATTAGCCTCTCATCCCCTGGGAGGCCTAGCATCTTCCTAGCCGTATCCCTATCCAGGTCCTCGCCCTGTATGAATGCTGGTATGGGCCCCTCGACGGTGAATTCCTTGAGGACCTCCCCCGCCCTAGGCCCCCATGGGGTCATCCTCCATTCCAACGTAGATCTTGTGGTTGAAGTACTTGTACCTCTTGAGCAGGAACCTGTTGATTATCCAGGCCGTGAGTATCCTAGCTCCCTGGGGGGTGTAGCCTACGAAGTCGGTTATCCAAGCCTTGCTAGTCCCTATATGCTCGGCCACGCTGATTACCTCCCAGGACTCCTCCCCCACCACTAGGTCATACTTGTCCAGGCCCTCCTCGATGAGTAGGCGCCCCGCCTCTAGGGCGGCTTTGTGCTCCTTTAGGGCCTCCCTTAGCCCTATAACCCCGCTCCTGCTCCTAACCCAGTACTCCTCCAGGTATATGCTGAGGCTCTCCACGCTCCTGGATAGGGGGAGGACCTCCATCCCCCACGCTTCAAGGTATGACGCGGCTGGCTCCGGGGCATAGTACTCCACGTGCAGCCCCATCCTCCTGAGTAGTTCTCCATATACTCTTGCCCTGGCGGCGTGGCCCAGCCCTATGCTTGAAACCGCGATTAATACGCGCCCTGCCATTCCCTTCCTTAGCACTCCACGAGGCCTAGTGGTGTTTTAAGTGTTTGTACATGTAGCAGTGCATGGGTAACTTCTGGTATAAACTATACTATATAACATCTTTAATACACGACCCTATGTGGTGATTGGGAATGCCCCTCAAGGCTGGAGACAGGGCGCCGGACTTCGAGTTACCCGACCAGGACTTCAACAAGGTCAGCCTCAAGAGCCTTCTATCGAACGGGAAGCCGGTAGTGCTGGTATTCTTCCCAGCGGCATTCAGCCCGGTATGTACCACTGAGCTGTGCACATTCAGGGATAAGATGGCCCTCCTTGAGAAGGCTAACGCTATGGTGGTTGGTATCAGCGTGGATAGCCCATGGTGCCTCAAGGAGTTCAAGGAGAGGAATAGGCTACAGTTCCCACTGCTAAGCGACTATAACAGGGAGGTTATAAGGCTCTATGACATAGTCCTAGACGAGGTCCTCGGCCTAAGGAACCTTGCAAAGAGGGCGGTATACGTGATCAAGCCCGACGGCACTATATACTGGGCCTGGTACAGCGACGACCCCAGGGTCGAGCCGGACTATGACGAGGTCATTAGGAAGGCTGAGGAGGCCGCCCGGGCCTGACGAGCGTCCCAGCCACCCCACCCCCCAAGACC
>JALWGG010000209.1 GCA_027013765.1 Acidilobaceae archaeon | reverse complement strand
GGACTATAATGTTCACCACGGGCCTGGGGCTCGGCATAGACTATGCAGCCTACGTGTCCAAGAGGTTTAGAGAGGCTATAGCAGAGGGTCTGGATAGTAGGAGCGCTGCAGCGGAGGCTTTTGCAAAGTCCCTGAGACCAGTAATCGCTGGCGCCGCTACGGCTAGCATAGGGTTCGGGAGCATGATGCTCGCCAAGGACTTCCCATTCATAGCAAGCATAGGATCCAACGTGCCACTGACTATACTAGCCGTGATGCTTGCAAGCATAACATTCATACCAGCACTGCTAGCATACGTAGGCTCTAGGAGCTGGTTCTGGTGGCCCAGGCATCCTGTAGAAGCCCGGGGCAGGCATAGGCTAGAACCCCTGTCGAGATTCATCACTGCCAGGCCAGCGATACCACTAATCATAATAGCACTACTAACAGTATCCTCGATACTCGTGGCACAGGGGTTTGAGGGGAGTTATGATATAGCGCTCAACCTGCCCAGAGATGCGGAGTCCAGAAAGGCCCTGGAGGTCCTGAACGAGTACTACGATCCAGGGATACTATACCCCCTATACATAATACCATCCACACCCCAGAAGGCGGGAGAGATCGCGGAGAGGCTGAAGAGCCTAGAATGCATATCAACCGTCACCATCAAGAGCTCGGGCAACCTGATCGAGGCCAGGCTAGCAGTGCCTCCACTGAGCAGTGATGGAGTCAAATGCGCGGACAGGGCTAGGGGGATCGCCCATAGCATAGACCCGGAGAGCCTTGTAGGGGGGGCCAGCGCCATCAACCTCGACTTCAGGAACCTGATAAACGATATATTCTATAAGAGGGTTTACCCGGCCGCGATGACGCTAATGCTAATAACAATGCTCCTAGCCTACGGGGGGCTGGCGACTGCTGTATCAGCAATACTCTCCGTAGGCCTGGCGGCATTCTGGGCCAGCGCCGCTACAATATTCATATACAACCATGTGCTTGGAGAGGACGTTATATGGTTCCTACCAGTAATAGTATTCACAGCGATACTTGGCGTGGGGATGGATTACAACAGCTTCTACCTGGCCAGGGCCCGTGAGGAGTGCATGAAGAGGTGTAGCAGGGAGGGAGTCACGCTTTCGATGAACCTGGGATCCCCTATAGTGCTGGGCCTATCCATTATAATGGCTGGAGCCTATCTAGGCCTAGCCATGACCAGCAGCCCGGGCCTAAGCCAGATGGGCCTAGCACTGGTCCTCGGCGTCCTCTTCGCCGGAGTAAACGCTGCACTGGCACTAACACCGCCCCTGATAACGCTGCTAGGAGCAAGGGCCTGGTGGCCCTCTAGGAGGCCCGCGGGTGCTGGCGATGGAGGCTAGGGGGGACCCCATAAAGTATAGGCTACGCTTCTTCCTCCTAACGCTACTGGCAATCAAGCCCAGCCACGGGTATGAGCTGTCAAAGAAGATCGAGGAGGCGACTAGGGGCATAATAAGGGCTGGGCCTGGAAGCATATACCCCCTGCTGAGGGAGCTTAGGGATGAAGGGCTTGTAGAGGAGGATACCATAGTAGAGTCTGGCAGGGTTAAGAAGGTCTACAGGCTGACCCTGAAGGGTGTTGAGGAGGTTGCAAAGGAGCTTGACATAGCACAGGATATAATCAAGAATATGCTATCGCTTGTGGTTAACGCTAGGAAGGGGGTCGAGAAGGTCCTCAGGGAGGGCGTCCACGAGGCGTGCCCCCCTAATACCCTTATAGAGGGCTTAAGGTCCCTCCATAAAATCATATCGGAGTACCTAGAGGTGCTTGAAAAAGCGTATGAGAGGTGTAGGGCTACTCAAGGAGCTTAGAAGCATCTATAACCACTGGCTCCCTCTCCATAGCCTCCACGTCAGCGCCATCAACTGGCTGCGCCTCCGGCGGCAACGGGACCTTCTCCTTGGAGACCTCTAGCGGGGGCACGGGCCCGTTTATCTTCCTCTTCCTCCACAAGCCCAGCTTATACTTTAGTAGCGCGCTTCTGAGCATCTGTATAGCGCCTCCAGGATCCACGGCCTTCGGGCACACCGCACTGCAGCTAGCGGCGAAGTGGCACTTTAGGGCCCCGTTCTCGTCGTCAGCTATCTGTAGCCTCTCAACCCACGCTTCATCCCTTACATCAGCCGTATACCTCCACAGCTGCGCTAGGGCCTGTGGTCCTAGGAATCCCTCGTCGCTTGCCGATACTGGGCATGCTGACACGCATAGCCCGCAGCTTATGCACAGGCTGTATGGGTATATCTCGATATGCTCCTCCGGGGTCATCTTATACTCTGTCTTGGGGTTCTCCTGCTCAACCGTATCCCTCCTGATGAGGTATGGCTTCACCTTCCTATGTTTCTCGAAGAAGCTTGTGAAGTCGGTTAGGAGGTCCCTGATTACGGGGAAGTTCCTTAGAGGCTCTACCGTGAACTCGGGCTCCTCCTCTGTGGCCACCATCGATACCTGTGTCTGGCATGCGAGCCTAGGAGTACCGTTGATTATCATCCCGCAGCTCCCGCACACGCCCATCCTGCAGCTGTACCTCATCACTATAGTGTGGTCCTGCGTCTCCTTGATCTGTAGGAGCGCGTCCAGCACTGTCATGCCTCTGTATGTATCAATCTCATATACCTGCCACCACTCCCTGCCGGTTTCCGGGCTGAACCTCTTAATCCTGACCCTGACCCTCTTGGGGGGTGTCTTGACTGCTGATTTAAGCTCTAGCGCCATCACGGTTCACCCTATAACCCTTCAC
>JALWGG010000208.1 GCA_027013765.1 Acidilobaceae archaeon | reverse complement strand
GGGTATTGAAGTGGCACAGCTGATTGTAGAAGAGCCAAAAACCTACTTTAAGGCGCCATTAAGCACGCCCCAACCCGGATCTGTAGGGAAAACAGGATCTTGGCGCACAGTCAAACCCATAGTTGATACAGAGAAGTGTACCGGATGCCAGATATGCTGGTTATATTGTCCTGAGGATACAATAATAATATTGGATAATGGTAAGGTAGGAGTAGAGTATGATTATTGTAAGGGATGTGGAATATGCGCTAACGTATGCCCATTCAACGCTATTAAGATGGTCCCGGAGGTGTGAGTGGTGCCAGTGAAGGTCCTCACTGGAAACTATGCTGTTGCTGAAGCCGTTAGACTTGCACGTGTACAGGTTGTTGCAGCATATCCAATAACGCCGCAAACCACCATAGTCGAGAAGATCAGTGAGATGGCTGAGAGTGGCCTGTTAGATGCAAGGGTTCTAAGGGTTGAGAGTGAGCACAGTGCCTTAGCGGCAGTATATGCAGCAGCTAGTGCTGGTGCTAGGGCGTTCACAGCTACTGCGAGTCACGGTTTATTGTATATGCATGAGGTTGTATGGTGGGCTGCAGGGGCTAGGATACCTCTAGTGATGGCAGTTGTGACAAGGGCTATAGGGCCTCCATGGAACATCCACGTTGACCACCAGGACATAATGGATCAGAGAGATTCGGGATGGATAATTGGTATAGCTCAAGAGAATCAAGAGGTACTAGACTTGATACTGCAAGCTTTTAAGATCAGTGAGGACCCGCGAGTATACCTGCCAGTAATGATAGGTCTTGACGGGTTCATCTTATCCCATACAAGTGCTCCAGTGAACGTTCCAGAGCAGGATGAAGTAGACTCATGGCTACCACCACGTAGGCAGCCATATGTTATCACCCCCGAATCAAAGATTGTTATGGGTAACATATCAGACGATGAGGACCACTTCATGATGAGATACTCTATGCATGTAGCCATGAATGAGGCTAAAAAAGTCATAGACGAGGTTGACAGGGAATATGGCGAGATCTTTGGCAGATCCTATGGAGGCCTAGTTGAATGCTATAAATGCGAGGACTCAAAGTTTAACGCTATAATAACGGGGAGCTGGGCAGGCGATGCCAAGGAAGCAGTAAACATGTTAAGAGAAGAAGGATACCAGGTGGGATTAGTCAGGATTAGATTCCTCAGGCCTTGGCCTAGAGAGAGGCTAATGGAACTACTTACCGGAGTGAAGGGTGTAATAGTGTTTGACAGAGCGATATCGATGGGGTCGACAGGCATCCTGCTAAACGATGTTGTATCCACGTTATATGGAAACGGGACTAGTATTAGGGGAGTGATAGCTGGTTTAACGGGAGTAGATGTTAAACCAGCTGAGATGTATAGTGTAATTAAAGAGTTTATCGACTCTGTAGAGGAATATGGATTCATATATGAGCCAGTAACTTGGTTACTGCCACGTAAGTATAGGAGGATTGAGGAGGTGGCTAGGTGATGGGTGTTAGTCTCAAGAGGATCCCTAAGAAAAAATATCTAATGCCGGGGAATGCTGCATGCCCGGGATGCCCTGAAACTATGGGTATGCGATATCTAAAGATGGCTCTAGGCGACAACTTTGTAATGGTTATTCCAGCAGGGTGCAGCAGTGTTATACAAGGAATAGCACCCAAATCAGGTATATATAGTAGTATATTGAACATAGTATTCGCTGCCGGAGCGAGTGCTGCTGCAGGCATGAAAGCAGCATTCGAAGCGCTAGGAAGGGATGACGTCAATGTAGTTGTGTGGGCAGGCGACGGAGGCACGGGAGATATAGGGTTCCAGGCCTTGAGTGGCGCTGCTGAGAGGGACGATGATATAATATACATATGTGTCGATAACGAGGCATACATGAACACTGGGATACAGAGGAGTAGTCTAACCCCGTATGGTGCATGGACCACGACAACGTGGAAGGGCAAGCAGGAGCATAAGAAGAATATACCAATGATCTTGATAGCTCATGGAGTAAAATATGTTGCAACAGCAACAGTAGGGTATCCCATGGATTTCATAGAAAAAGTAAAAAGGGCGTCCCAGATAAGGGGGTTCAAATATATACACCTCCTAGCACCCTGCCCGGTAGGGTGGAAGTTCGATCCAGCGCTGACGCCTAATCTAGGCCAGCTTGCTGTAAAAACAGGCCTGTACCCACTCTATGAATTTAACCAGGGAGCGTTCAGGCTGAGTCCAATAGCTGCACGCTATAAGGATCCATCAAAGAGAGCTCCCATAATAGAGTACCTGAAGCCTCAGGGAAGATATAGGCATATACTGAATGATCCGGAAGCCCTGCGCAGGCTAGAGGAATACATAAATGAGGTCTGGAAATGGGTTGCAATGATGGAGAAGCACTATGGTGCTGGTAAGGGCTAGCATGTGTGGCTGCATCACATTTCTAATATACCTCTGCCCCTCCTACCCAGTATTAAACCGACAAATGCAATTGTTAGGCCAGCAAGCGCAGTATACTTAATGTTATTAAATGATGTGAGCCCGACTAGAATAGATCCTATTATCACCCATAGCGTGATTATAATATTTGCATTAGATATTACTCTAGGCCTGTTATCTAATATGATTAATATCGATGATACCTCTACATAGCCGATTGCTACGCCAACGAACATTAATGTAAGCTTATATGGGAGCCCAAGTAGTATTACAATTAATGGAGTAATAGACAGGATGGTAATTAACCTCATATTATATAAATATTGGGCAAATCTAGCCCCTATCAGGTATCCTAACGAGTATAATGCTAGTGCGAGAAGAGGGTCAGATGATATGGCTTTAGGTAATAGAATCATCTTAGCCACCGCAAGGCTTCCAAGCATAGATCCAATTCTCATAAGATCTTTATGTGTTAATATAGTATAATTTGTGTCTAGATGTGAAATTATATTTGTAAAATTGTCTATGGTTTTTAGTGAAATACTAGAGAAAAGTGCTCCATGTATTTTATATGCAGAGATCATTGACAGTATAAAGGAGACTGCGAATGACTGTATTATGAATTCTTCATCCTGGAGAGACCATACTTTAATCATGATTAGAGTTAATAGCTGGAATAGCGTGGTGGTGGTCTTGTATGTAGATACTGCCCGTCCCCATTCAGAGAAATCAGTTTCATGATATAATGTAGAGGCTCCGATAGCGACGACCATTCCTAGGTATATAGTCATTAGTGTGAAATATAGAACACTAGTAAGTAAATTATCATTATTTATAATGTTTATAAATAATAAATATATTATAATTGATGACAAAGCTAGAGTTATCCTACGCTTCCTGACACTAGTGAACCTTCTTAACGCTATTAGGCTCCCCTGAAGCCTTACCCAAAGCCACATTGCCGCAATAGAACCCAGCAAGAGGCCGCCCAAAATCAAATCATTAGTCTTCCCTGCCCCTAGCAATGTTGCTACATGCGACTCTGCATAGATCCATAATGCCATATATATTCCTGTGGCCATTGCTAGGGGCAGGACACTCAATTACCTCACCATAATAGCATTTCACTGCATCCTACTATCCTTGTGTAAGGCTAGGTAATACAATCATAATACCAGGCTGGGGGAATATGAGTTGCACGGGGCCATCAAGCCTCGGGGGAATATTGCAAATTGTTCTAAAATATGGGGCTTCATCCCGGGGACAGAGCGCGCAACCACTATTAGATATAAATCTTCAAATTCCCACACCACTATATCAGGGGTCAGCATTTGGTATGCCCATACGCTTCCAGAATAAAGGGGGCGGTAGCATATTGTACTATTCTTAATAAAAAAGTTAGTACATTGAGGTACCCGTGTAAGGGTAATTATAAGAGGTGCCCCATATATGCTAGAAGACCAGTAAAGATAGAAAAGGAGGAGAAGGCTGCAACACCAAGTATTGCAGAGGAAAAGCCTGTGGCAATACCTGCTCAGCCCAGGCAACAGCCTACCATAGAGACTGTGCCAGAAACTAGTAAGGCTGTAGCCAAAGAAGAATCCATACCTGAAAGGCCTCAGCTAAGGATAAAACTGTATCCCGGAGGCAATATATGCGATAGCATCTTACTGGCCCTCTTAGTAAGTGTAGCGGAAGCTATAGGAGTATTTAAGGGGAAATATAATGAATTAGAGGAAAAACTACTATCAATAGGCACAAATGGTGCGTTTGTATTTGCAGCAGGGAAAGCTGACGAGTACAGGATAAGATTCGCCTACTCTAGGAATACTATATTCTCAATAATGGTAGAAGTAGATGGAACACAGAAATGTGGAAATGAGGCTATTGAAATTATAACTCCATTGGATAGGAAGGATTTCGACCTAGTCTTATATAGCGTATCGTGGAACGATTTGGGGAGCTGGGGTAATGAGCTAAAGAAGGATCTGGAAAACGCTTTAAAACAAGAGTAGACTTGAGCGTCACTGCTGCAATCTAGCATAGTATTAATACGGGGTCTAATAGTAATTCTTATTAATCCATAAGTTATTAAATTCCACCAATAGGGGTTAAAATGGGGTACATGCTACCTACACTGCTATTATTCATCTCAATAGGAATAATACTATCATTGACAGGGGTGATGCTTGGAATAATCGCTATAGTCTATAGGAGCAGGGAGGCAATAGCCAGGGCCTTAGGTATATTGATACTAGGTATAGTATTCCTGATTGCATTCACCTTCCAAGACAATGTTATAGGGAATTTACAGCAGCAGTTCGGCTATGAGATTTCAACTATTCAGAGTTTAGAGGTTCCAAAACTGAATGCACTTAAGGGAGCACCTACTGGGGTTCCATCGGGAGCTTGGAACACTTATTCTACGTATATAATACTAGTGCAGCTACTATTCATGATATCGATTATAATATTGGGATACCTGGGTGTGCAGGTCATAGGAGTTGAGGGTATAAGGAAGATAGGTTTACTAGGTATAATCATTGCTATACCCCTACTAGAATTTATATTATCATATGTCTCACTAAACCAGATATTGAATGGGAACACTGAACAGGGAGTAAGGTATAGGGATCTTAGTAATATCTTGAAGATATTGTCGGTCATAATATCGTTAGGACTGACATCGGTAGCATTGTTCAATGTATATAGGGATGTAGGGGAGAAGTTCTACCTTGTGCAGGCTAGTGGATGGCTGATCCTGCTCTTGGGCTTGGTCATTCTAAATTATATAACCCTGACATCGTGGGAGGAGGGAGCTATTGAGAAGATTCAAGAGGGTGACCTAGGCTCTGTTATAAACACGTTTAGAATAGTAACATTCCTCCTGCTGGTAGGCTCGATCGGTATATTAGCAGGCTCCTTGCTTGAAATAGTTCCTACAGCAGCTGAGGCGGAGGAGTTGGAGGAGGCAGGAGAGTAGGATTTTATATTATATTTTTCCATACGCATATACTCAATACTTCCTTAAGCAGATAGATAGCTCGGATACCACATATAATTTGTATATGGAGTGTAGAGGTGGTTTTGAGTGGTATTTCCATTTTCAAGCGTGGAGGACTTTAAAATTAATATTACAGAGGAGCATGAGCTCTTCAGGAAAAGTGTAAGAGAATTCGTCGAGTCGAAAGTAATGCCTAGATGGCAGGAGATCGAACAGTCCAATAGGATACCAGAGGATATATTGAAAGAGGCTGCAGAGCTGGGATTCTTTGGAGTAGGTATACCGGAGGAGTATGACGGCCAGGGTGGCGGGCAGCTTTTAACGGCTATCCTCACTGAGGAGGTTGCAAGAGCAGTCCCATCTATGGCTGTCACGATCGGAGTTAACCACCTATTCGCCATCCCAATACTCCTCTATGGCAGCGAGGACCTCAAGAAAAGGTACCTGCCCCCCATAGCTAGGGGGGAGGCTAGAGGAGCCCATGCAAACACCGAGCCTAGTGGCGGCAGTGACGTAGCTGGTATACAATCTGTGGCTAGGAGAGTCAATAATCATTATGTACTTAATGGTAGGAAGGTGTTTATAAGCGGCGCGGCTGATGCGGATTACTTTGTTGTATCTGCCAGGACTAGCCCTCCAAAAGAAGGGAAGAGATGGTGGGGGATAACTGTATTCGTTGTAGAGAAGGACACGCCTGGCCTGAAGATCGGGCAGCAGTTTAGGGTTATAGGGATGAGGGGGGAACAGCCGTATGAGGTTATATTGGATGATGTCAAGGTACCTGAGGAGAATATTGTAGGCCCTATAGATGAAGGCTTCAAGGTGATAGTATCAACATATGACCATACAAGGATAGGTATAGCGGCCCAAGCAGTAGGAATAGCACAAGCAACATTCGAGAAGGCACTAAACTACGCGCTCCAGAGGGAACTCTTCGGCCAGAGGCTGATCGAGTTCGAGATGATCATAGACAAGCTAGCAAACATGTATATGAAGCTGGAGGCTGCAAGGCTACTCACATACTGGGCCGCAAGCCTAGCCGACGAGGGTAGGAGGGAGTTCATAGTGGCCGCCAGCCTCGCCAAAGCCTTTGCCACTGAAGCCGCGGAGTGGATTGCCAGGCAGTCAATACAGATCCACGGGGGTTATGGTGTAGATGTAGAGACGGGGGTTGAGAGGTACCTCAGGGATGCAATAATAACAACTATATATGAGGGAACCAATGAGATACAGCGCCTAACAATAGTGAGGCAGCTGGTGAGGCAGGCATTCGGGCTGAAGATATAGGATATCGGGTTAATACTATTTTCTCCCCTTTTTCATGATGTCAGGAATCCTATATTCCTCAGCGTGACAATGATCGTGACCAACGTTACAAGTACCAGGATTGTCGAGTGTATAAAGCCGGCGGCGAGTGTCTGATCCTGGATCTTCCCAGCCACAAGACCCATGAACCAGGAGTTGAGTATAGCCCCCAGCGATAATAGTAGTGCCACTCTTGCCATCTCCTCGGGGCTCACAGATGCAACGCCTCCTCCCCCACCCACCGTAGCAACGGTCTCCGATGTGAATCCTAAGACCAATATGCTCGACGCCGCGACAAGTATAGCACCCATATACGGCATCATAATGTAGGTCCTCAGCCTCTTCCTCATCTCCTTATCGATCTCCGTAAGGTTATGAGCATATCGTGCAAGTGCATCAAGGGTCTCTGGGCTGCCTCCCCCAAGCTCTATAGAGTCTGCCAAGAATCTCATATTGGCTAGCAATAGCCAGTCCTTATAGCCTCTAAGGGCTCCACGGAGGGCCTGCTCTATGTTTAGGCCTATGGTTAATGCTGTTGCGACCTTAGCCACGATCCTAGATAGGGGGCCATACTCTCTATCTGCCAGAGCAATAATACTCCTTTCAGGACTTAGTCCTGTCTTCCTTATCTCGGTCAAGTCTCTTAGGAAGGATGCTGTAGCCTCAGCCAGCCCCTTGTGCATACGTTTAAAGATCCAATAGGAGACTGCTGGAGGTATACTTAGTGATAGTAATGCTATTGATAGGCTTAGCGAGAACGCCACGATCGTGTCATAGTTTATTTTCCCCCTCAATGCATCCCCAGCTCCAGTAGCCATGAATGTCAGGGGGCCCAGTGTGATCATTAGTGGTATACCGATTAGGACTAGGACCCTGTAAGGGGCTACCAGCTTAATAGGTGTCTTAGGTTGATAGGCATGGATTAGGTACAACATGATTAGGGTTAGCATTGGCAGTATGACGAAGCTGAACAGGGACAGCTGGGCTGGGCCTCCAAAGCCTCCTGCGGCGGGGAATATGCTACTGATTGTGAAGAATACATAGAATACTATGGTCATGATTACCGCTATAGTAACATAGATTTCAGTGAACATACTCATCCTCTCCGCTATAATCTTAATCTCAGACAACCTGGCCTGGAATATATCCTGTGTCCTAATTTCCAGGTAATGGGCAACGTCACCACCGGTCTTAACGGTTGTCGTGTAGCCCAGCATGAAGTCTCTGAACCTAAAGCTCGGGTGGGATATAGCTACATCCTCAATAGCCTCCAAGGGATCCTTACCAAAGAGATTAATATTCCTACTGATGAGTAGCGCCTCCCTCCTTATTGCATCAAATATCTTTAGCCGGGCAACCCTCTCAATGACATTTGATATGGGGACTCCCGACCTTACCATTGTGGTTAGATAAGCTGCGAAGAACGGCAACTCGGTCTCAGTACCGTCTTTACGTTGGCCACGCTTTATTGCAGGGTAAGAAAGCATATATCCTAACACGCCGAGGGGTGATAGGAGCAGTAGAATTATTATCAATACTTTGAATAGTAATCCTATCCCTGATAGTGCTATAAGTATGCTGAAGTAGAATGATAATATTAGGGTAATGAATGTTGCGGCGGCGACCCTAGCGGCGTAGAGTGAGTGATGGATTAGGAGGCCAGCCTCCTTTAGTGCCCGTTCTAGCTCGAAGGTGCCAGCTATCCTTGATCCTATGTTGCTGAAGTATTGCATTGCTATGAAGTCGAATAGTTCTGTGAGAGTTATCCTACGTGCTGGCTTTCTGTAAGCCCTTGCGGGGGGCCTCCTTATCCTTCTCTTCTTTATCCTGCTTAGTACCAAGCTGCTCCACCGTTACTCATATAACTCGAACTTCCTTAGCCCTTTCGCGGCATCCTTCAATACCTTATCGGGCCTTCTATAGTAT